>DTYS01000169.1 GCA_012961755.1 Candidatus Latescibacterota bacterium | reverse complement strand
GTTTCCCCTCTCCCCGCAACCTATGTAGACTATCACGTCCGCGTCCGACCACTTGGCAAGTTGGTGCTGGAGCACAGTCTTGCCGGAGCCGAATCCACCGGGTACGGCCGCCGTCCCCCCCCTGGCTATGGGGAAGAGGAAGTCCAGGACCCTCTGGCCCGTGAAGAGCGGCTGGGAGGGAGGGAGCCTCCTGGATGCCGGACGGGCCTTCCGGACGGGCCAGCGGTGGTAAAGCTTAAGTTCCACTATGCCTCCTCCTGCTTCCACCCTCGCCACCACTTCGTCCACCCTGTAGTCCCCCTCCTCGGCCACCCAGACGAGCCTCCCCGAGACCTCGGGTGGGACCAGGACCCTGTGGACGATCGCTTCGGTCTCCCCGACCTCCCCGAGTACCTCCCCACCCGATACTTCCCCTCCCTCCTCGGCCGAGGGGGAGAAGTGCCAGACCTTCTCCGGGTCCAGGGGTCTCGCCCTCACGCCCCTCACTATGAAGGCGCCCGCCGCGTCCGCTATGACCTCGAGGGGACGCTGAAGCCCGTCGTACACCGAACCTATCAGTCCCGGTCCGAGCTCCACCGAAAGCGGCATCCCCGATGATACCACCGACATACCGGGCTTGAGCCCGGTCGTCTCCTCGTACACCTGAACGGTCACGACGTCCCCACTTATCCCTATCACCTCACCTATGAGCCCCTCCGGCCCGACCTCGACCTGATCCCCCATGTGGACGTCCGGCACACCTCTGGCGAAGACCACGGGCCCGGAAACTTTGACTATCTCCCCGCGCCTATCCATCGTGGTCTCCTTCGAAGAGCATCCTCGCCACCTCCTCCTTGAGCGCCTCGGCCCTGGCCTCGAAAGTGGCGTCGTAGAGCTTCCTCCCGTCGGGGGAGCGGAGGACGGCCCCCCCGAACGCCGATATCGTCTCGTCGGAAAGTTTGAGCCTCACCTGCATCCCGGTCAGCTCCCTCACCCTTCGCTCCACCTCATCCCACCTTCCGTAGAGCTCGGACCTGTCCTGCAGGGGGAGCATCACCTCTACTTCGCCTCCCAAAGCACTGACTCCTTCAGCCAGGAGCCTCGCCAGAACTTGGACGTACCTTCCGTCCCTCGGCATGGACCGGGCACGTTCCAAGGCCTCATGGAGGACCTCCCCCAAGATCCTCTCCCTCTCAGAGAAAATTTTCGCCCTGACCTCCCTTGCGCTCAGGGCCGCGGAACGCTTGAGGAAGACCTCGGCCTCCCTTCTGGCCCTCTCCTCGGCCTCCCTGAGGAGCCTCTCAGCTTCCTGTCTTGCCCTTTCCCTCTCGAGCTCCGCTGCCCTCCGCGCCCTCTCGAGCACGGTCAGGGCGTCCTCCTCTGCCCGCCTTCTTATCTCCTCCACGAGCTTACTTACGTCCCCCACGACCTTCATCAGAACGTGACCCCTAAGGACGCCCTGAGGACCCTCATAACATCCTCGACCCCCTTAGCGGGAGCTTTACCGTCCGGGACCGCCAGGACCAGGGGGAGGTCCCTCCGCTCTATGTAGGAGGAAAAGGCATCCCCGAGCGAGTCGGCTATGGTTTGGGAGACCAACACGACACCGACGTCCCCCTCCTCAAGGAGCCTCTCTACCTCCCTTCTGGCCTCCTCGGGGTCCTCCACCACCGTCCCGCCCGCCCCCATGAGCCTGAAGGTTCCCACGAAGAAATCGTCCCCGACGGTCCAAAGCTTCATAACTTGCCCAATATCATTATGGCTATTATGAGTCCGTATATGGCTATTCCCTCCGCAAGGCCCACATATATGAGCGACCTGCCCATAAGTTCGGGCCTCTCTGCCACCGCCCCCATGGCAGCGGCCCCCACTGCTGAGACCGCTATGCCGGCACCTATGGACGAGCCGAGGACCGCCAAGGCAGCAGCTAAGAACCCCAACCCTTGGGCCCTTGCGGGGACCGCACCGGGCTCCTGTGCGTGGGAGGGGCTGTCTAGGAGGGTCACGATCCCTACGGCCGAGAGCGCCAAGGCCAGAAGCCCCAATCCTATAAGGACCTTCCTCGATGTCCTTACGATCCCTGCGAGCCTCATCTCTCCCCCTTTCCTATCGTGCCTCCACCAACCTCAAAGGTCTGAACGGCCTACCCTGTTCCAGGAAGAACTTGGAGAAGAACTCGTAGTATGTGAGCCTCATGCACTGTATCGTCACTATGAGCCCCTCCAGCCCAACTATGAGCAGGTTCCCCTCGACGATGGTCGAGATTTCGGCCTCCCTCGGGAGCATGTCGGCTATAACGAACACTGACGACGTAAGGGCGGCATGGGTGAGCCCGAATGCTGCTATTCGCACGTAGGATATGGTGTTAGCGAAGTACCCTATCACCACCTCGACCGGCCCCATGAGGACCTCCACGACCTCCCTCCTGGCCCATATCAAACCCCCCAGGATCATGAGCAGGAGGGGAAGCCCGAAGACCAGGGCTGCAGGGACGAGCGGGACCCCTCTCCCTCCCGAACGAAGTACGAGGGCCAACCCTCCCCAGTAGAAGGCTCCGCTCAGGATTCCCCACTGTCCGAAGAAGGCCTTGGAAGGTTCCCTCCTCAGGACCTGGAGCACGTTCAGGAGCACCCCGAGGGAAATCATCCCCACGCCGAAACACACCGAAAGCTCCATAAAGCGGATCGTATCCCCCGAAGGCCTGAACCAGATGGGCTCGAACTCCAACCCGAACGCACTTCCGAAGAGGAACCCAAAGATGACGGAAGCCCCTCCCACGTAGAGCAGAAACTCGCCCATGTTTCCCAACTTCCTCCTCAACCTCCGATGGAACGCCAAAAGTGTGCCGGCAAGGGCGAGGAGGATGCCGTGGCCCACATCCCCGAACATGGCCCCGAACATGAAGGGAAACACGACGGCCAATATGGGGGTAGGGTCCAGCCCACCGTAAGGGGGGAGCCCGTAGGTCGCCACTAAACTTTCGAACGCCCTCAGAAACCTCGGATTCGAGAACTTCGAGGGCGCATCTTCTTCCTTCCCCACCTCTTCGACGGGACCGTATTCGGCGTAGAACCTTCCACCCGTCAGTCGCCCCATCTCCTCACAGACCTCGGGACATTCATTCAAGGGGACGAACCCCGAAAGTTCCACGACCTCATCGGTCCCGGAGAACTTCTCCATCTCCCTCAGAAGCCTCAAATTTGCCCTTACGGCCTCCTCCCAGAAGGATAGCCTCTCCCCCCATTTCTCCCTCAGATTCTCCATCTCCTCGGCTATGTCAGCAAGCTCCTCCCTTATCCTCCACCTCTCAAGCTCCAGATCTTCGGAGCTGATCCCCTTCCTCAGCTCCACCGGCACGAACCTGAGGCCCGAAAGGGCATCGGATGTTCCCTCTTCCCCTACCAGGACCACCACTGCCTCGTCCCTTCCCACGGACCTAATCTCCCACGCGCAGATAAGGTCCCTTAAGTAGTCCTCCATCCCGTCTGCCTGCGCCCTAGGAAGCTTGCCGACCACCACATCCACATACCTTGGCTCCTCTAAGAGCTCCGGGCCTAGGTCCACGTCCTCCAGAAGCTCGTAGGCCGCCACCTGGTAGGCGAGCTCCTCCTCCCTTTTGGAGAGCTCCTCCCTCCTGGCCTCCACCTCCCCTATCCTTTCCTCGAGCTCGGAAACCTTCCCCTCGGCCTCCGAAAGCAGTCCCTCGGGGTCCAAAGATACATCTTGGGGCTTGATGAGTGGCCGGTACCTTATCCCGAGCTTGGAGCGAAGGGACTCTATCCTCCTCAATAGCCCCTCGAACCTCTCCGAAAGTCCCGGGTCGGACCTGTGCCCCGTCGGGCCCTCCGACGCTGGATGGAGCACCTCCCTCCGGGCCAACTCCCCGGTCGCCCGCAGGGCGTCCTCCCTGAGGAGGAGGAGCCTCATGTACGCCATCCTCTCCGTCCGAAACATGGCTAAACTATGAAAGACGCAGTCCTATCCTCCGGAAGGCCGAGGGCCGTCCCCTCGACGACCGCCACTATCCCCTTGACCTCCCTCTCCAGAAGGAAGAACTGGGCCAAAAGTGACCCTACGTGGAAGGGATGCCCTCTGAAGGCCCCCTCGCACTCCGAATAGAAGGTCCCCCAAAGCGCCCTTTCGACCTCATCTAAGGAGGAAGGCTCGGGAACGGCGACCGTCCTTCCTAAGAGGGAACCAGAAAGCATCTTCGAAGCTTCCTCCAGTCCATCGGGCGACTTCAGGAACGGTCCGACAGGGAGGATCCTCCCCGCACCGACCAGGTACCCGAGGGCCTCGCGCGCACCTAACCTTCTCACGAAGCGGAGGCGCAGGAAGGCGATCGTGTCCTGCACGGCCCCGTACCGGCCGAGGAGCCTGCGACACCAGGCTCCGTCCTCCCCGCCCAGCGAGCTCCCGAGTTCCCAAAGGTGAAGGAAATACGCCCTGTCCAACGCCGTGAACAGGGCGAGGAGTTCCCGCCCGGACTCCAGCTCCCTCACCGCCTCCCGGTATGCTCTCTCTAAGAAGGTTCCCTTCAGGAGCTTACCGAGAGAGGGGAGGTCCATAACACCTTCCAACGCTTCCTTCCTAAATAGGCCGTACCTTCCCGTGTCCAGGAGCTTCGGGGACGTACCAGCGAAGATGGCGGATATGACCGAATGTAAGTTGTACAAGTCCAAGCGAAACAGAAGGGTCCTCAGGAATTCCCTCAGATCCCCCCTTGTGAAACGGACGAGCCCCTCCCAGAGCCTCACCATCCCCTCCGAAAGCCCCCTCTCCAGGTC
This sequence comes from Candidatus Latescibacterota bacterium, assembly GCA_012961755.1. Taxonomy (GTDB): domain Bacteria; phylum Latescibacterota; class 4484-107; order B68-G9; family B68-G9; genus B68-G9. Next base: position 5,642 of record DTYS01000169.1, on the reverse strand, counting down.
CTCCAAGGGAAGGGACGCATCCCCCAACCTCTCCGGATATCCAGCTCGGGGGAGGGCTAACCTCAGGGTGGACGGGTCCAAGAGGAATCCCCTGATAGCTTGAGGTCCGAGCCTCCTGGACCTCATCCCCCTGAGCCTGGCGTTCACGGCCGCGTACTTCAGAACCTTCATCGCTCCCCTAAGAGCTTACCCAGGACCCAGGAGATCACTTCCTCCTTCCTACGGCCGAACCATCTCCTGAGCCTCGATATCTCCTCCTCCGCCTCCCTTAAGCTCTCCTCCCTGTGGGCCCGAGCCCTCGCCTCGGCCTCCTCTATAGCCCTCCTTCCGACCTCCTGCCCCCGTTTCCTCGCCTCCTCCTGTATGCGCCGGGCCTCCTCCTCGGCCTCCGAACGTATCCTCCTGGCCTGTTCCTCCGCCTCCGAACGTATCCTCCTGGCCTGTTCCTCCGCCTCCAATATCCTCTTCAGGGGGTTCATCCCGCCTTCCTCACCTCCCGCACCACAAGGTACACCACGGCAGCTATGAACAGCACTCGGAGCGCGGCCCATATCCAAAGGAGCAACCACCCTAAGGATTCCATCTGGGACCTCCCCTTATCGACACTTCAATTTAAGGCGAAGCTTTCGGGTTGTCAAGTAACTCTTGATATACCCAGTGTGCGACGTTATATTAGCCGAAGGTATCCTACGTCGCTTCCCACGAGGGGCTGGGAGCTCGTATCCTGCGTAAGCGGGGGTCCCACATGGACCGTGTGCTCGGGAACTTCCGTGTCCTGAAGCGGTTGACAAGGAGGGAATATGTTGCAGGCCACGATGGTGGAACCGGGAAGGATAGTTTTCCAGGATGTCCCTAAGCCCGAGCCCGGGAGGGGACAGGTTGTTATAGATGTAAGAGTTTGTGGGATATGCGGTTCAGACGTCCACGTGTGGCGGGGGGAGCATCCCTTCACATCCTACCCCATAATCCAGGGACACGAGTTCTCGGGGGTGGTGGAGTCGGTTGGGAAAGGAGTTGAGGGGATAGTCCCCGGAACGAAGGTCACCGTGGAGCCGTCCATAGTCTGCGGGAGGTGTTATCCCTGTAGACATGGAAGGTACAACATCTGCTATAACTTAAAGGTCATGGGGTTCCAGACCGACGGATGCCACAGGGAGTTCTTCGCCGTCCCGGCCGACAGGGTCGTGCCCGTGCCGGAGGACATGTCCTTCGAGGCGGCTGCCATGGTAGAGCCCTCAGCAGTAGCCCTGCACGCTGTGGGCAGAGCGGATATGCTCGAGGGGGCTAAGGTAGTGATCTTGGGGGCGGGGACCATAGGAATACTCACCATGCAGGCCGCCAAGGCACTCGGCGCGTCCGAGGTTATGATGGCGGATATAGTGGACTTTAAGCTTGAAGTGGCCCGGAGGCTCGGGGCGGACCATGTAGTGAACGTCCGGAGGGAGGACGTGGTAGGGGCGATAGAGGAGGCGTTCGGCGAGGACAGGGCGGACCTAACGTTCGAGTGCGTAGGGGCCGAGGAGACCTTGGAGGCAGCCGTACAAGGTGCGAGGAAGGGCTCGAGGATAGTGGTGGTGGGAGTTATAGGAGGAAGGCCGGGGGTGTCCATAGGCCTCCTACAGGACAGGGAGCTCGAGATGGTGGGGAGCCTGATGTACGTGAGGGACGACTTCTTGAAGGCGGTGGAGCTGATAAGCTCGGGGGAGCTCACCCCCACGGAGCTCGTAACGTCGAGGTACAAGTTCCACGACCTCCCCGAGGCATACAGGGAGGCCGCTGAGAAGGGCGAGAGGAACCTCAAGGTGATGGTCGAGTTCTGACGCCGATCCCGGAGAGCCATGTCTTTGAAGCGGGAAATTGGACCCTTAGGGATATTCTGCATCTCGGCCGGTGCTATGATAAGCTCGGGATTGTTCGTGCTTCCGAGCTTGCTCTGCGATCGGGTCGGACCTGGGATGGTCCTGGCCTACCTTATGGCCGGGTTACTCATGCTTCCGGCGGTGCTCGCCACGGCCGAGCTCGCCACGGCTATGCCCAAAGCAGGGGGAACCTACTTCTACATAGAGAGGAGCTTGGGGGCCTTAGCCGGTACGTTCGGAGGCCTGGCGAACTGGCTGTCCTTAGGGCTCAAGAGTGCCTTCGCCCTGGTCGGCATGGGGGCAGTGGCCCAACTTCTATGGCCCGAGCTTCCCCTTAAGCTCGTAGCCGCAGGAGCATGTTTGACATTAACTTTGGTGAACTTACTGGGGGTCAAGGAGGTAGAAAGGCTCCAGATATGGCTCGTGCTGGGACTTTTGGGGGTGCTCGTCGGATACGTGGTCCTCGGAGGGCGGCAATTTCAGGAAGCTAACTTCCTCCCGCTCTTCCCCCACGGCTCCGGAGCCCTGCTCGCAGCCACCGGGACGGTCTTCATCTCCTACGGAGGCCTCACGAAGGTAGCAGGCGTAGCCGAGGAGGTGAGGAACCCTGGTCGGGACATCCCATTGGGTATGCTTTCGGCGTTCCTGTCGGTCACCGTCCTCTACGTGCTCTCGGTGGGGGTCACGGTTGGGGTCCTCCCCCCTGAGGAAATAAGGGACTCCCTTATGCCGTTGGCCTCGGGAGCGGGGAGGGTGCTCGGGAAGGTCGGGAAGGTCGCCATGTCCTCGGCAGCCCTGGCTGCGTTCGTGACCACAGCAAATGCCGGGATACTTTCAGCCTCCCGCTCCCCCATGGCCATGAGTAGGGACGGACTTCTGCCCGGGCTCTTCGGGAGGACTGGCAAGGCCGGCGTGCCTTCCTGGGCCGTCCTGGCCACGGGAGGATTCATGGCCTCGGTCGTGCTCTTCCTGGACCCCGAGGACCTCGTCAAGGTCGCCTCCACCATGATGTTGGTCCTGTTCGCCTTCGTGAACTTCTCCCTCGCTATTATGAGGGAGAGCAAGCTTCAAACCTACCGTCCCAAGTTCAGGATGCCCCTCTATCCCTACCTGCCCGTCCTCGGCATAGTCTCCTACGGATTCCTGATAGCTGAGATGGGAGCCGTATCCTTAGAGCTCACAGGAGCCTTCCTCGCCTTCGTCTTAGTCTGGTACTTGGCCTACGTCCGGCCGAACGTGAGCAGGAGGTCCGCCCTCGTGCACTTAGTAGGGAGGATAACGGACAGGAATCTGGGGGACGGGACATTGGAGGAGGAGCTTTTGGACGTGCTGAGGGAGAGGGACAAGGTCACCGAGGACAGGTTCGACAGGCTCATCCGCTCCTGTAAGGTGTTGGACCTCGACGGTCCCCTCCCGGCCGAAGAATGCTTCAGGAAAGTCGCAAAGGAGCTTTCCGAGAGCCTGGGCATGGAAGAGGATGATCTGTTCAGGAGGCTCTTGGAGAGGGAGAAGTCCTCCACGACCGTGGTGCAGCCGGGCCTGGCCATCCCCCATGTGGTCGTAGAGGGCCAGGGGAAGTTCGCCGTGCTCCCCGTGAGGTGCAGGGGAGGGGTGAAGTTCTGCGAGGGACCGCCGGTGAAGGTGCTGTTCGTCCTGGCCGGGACCAGGGACGAGAGGACGTTCCACCTTCAGGCGCTCATGGCTATAGCTCAGATCGTTCAGAACGAGGAATTTCTGAGGTTGTGGGAGGAGGCGAAAGGTCCGGAGGAACTTAGGCGTCTCATCCTTCTGGCCGAGCGAAGGAGACTCTGACCGGAGGGCGCCATGAAGCGAATCTTCCTCATAGATGGTTCGGCCTTAGCCTACCGTTCGTACTTCGCCTTCGCGAAGAATCCCCTCATAAACTCCAAGGGGGAGGACACGAGCGCGCCTTACGGCTTCGTGAACTCCCTCATGAAGCTCCTCAGGGAGTACGAGCCCGAATACATGGTCGTGGTGTTCGACACCGGAAGGCCCACTTTCAGGCACGAGAAATTCCCTCAGTACAAGGCCACGCGCCAGAAGATGCCCGAACACATGGCAGCCTCCCTTCCGAGGATATACCAGATACTGGACGCCATGAACATACCTGTACTAGAGGTCGAAGGTTTCGAGGCCGATGACGTTATAGGAGCCTTGGCGAAGAGGGCCGCAGACGAAAGTTTCGAGGTCCTCATAGTCGCTGGCGACAAAGACTTCTTCCAGCTCATCGGGCCCAAGGTCAAGGTCCTCAGGCCCACGAGGGCGGGTAGAGAGGAAAGGCTGGAACTGGTGGACGAGGAAGGGGTGAAGGGGAGGCTCGGCGTCCCACCCGAGAGGGTGAAGGACCTCTTAGCCCTCACAGGGGACGCATCCGACAACGTCCCGGGCGTGCCGGGGGTCGGGGAGAAGACCGCCTTAGCCTTGGTCAGGGCGTACGGGGACCTGGACTCCGTGCTCGCACACTCCGACGTCGTGGCGAGGGGAAGGGTCAGGGAGAACCTCAAAAAGTTCGCCGACCAGGCCAGGCTCTCCAAGGAGCTCGTGACCATAAGGACCGACGTCCCCATAGAAGAGGCGCTCGGAAGGCCCGTATCCCTCGAGGAGTTCAGGTTCAAGGGGTTCAACAGGCCCGCCCTCCAGGAGATATTCAAGGAGCTCGAGTTCCAGAGGTTCCTGAGGGAGATAACTACTGAGGAGGCGGTCCAGGAGGTAAGCACGAAGGTCGCGGAGGAGAGCGAGCTCGAAGAGATAGCCCATAGGGCCAGGGACCAGGGCTTCCTTTCGTTGGACGTGGAGACCACGAGCACGGATCCCATGAGGGCCGAGGTCGTGGGGGTGTCCCTGAGCCTCTCGCCCGGGGAGGCGTTCTACATCCCCGTGGGGCATATCCTCGGACCCAACGTCCCCTGGGAGAAGGTAAGGAGGGTCTTGGGGCCGATATTAGAGGACGAAGAGGTACAGAAGTACGGGCAGAACGTGAAGTACGACATAATAGTCCTCTCCAGGCACGGCGTAAAGCCTAAGGGCTTCTCGTTCGACACCATGATAGCTTCCTACCTCCTGAACCCCTCGGGTCGCCAGCACAACCTGGAGGTCTTGAGCCTCACGTACTTAGGGAGAAAGATGGTCCCGATATCCGAGCTTATAGGCTCGGGCAAGAAGCAGAGGAGCTTCGCCGAGGTCCCGGTGGAACAGGCGGCGAGGTACTCGGGCGAGGATGCTGAGGTTGTCCTGAGGCTCAAGGAGGTCCTTGAGGGGGAGCTCGAGGTCAAGGCACTCATGCCACTCTTCAGGGAGGTAGAGATGCCTCTCGTGGAGGTGCTTGTAGACATGGAGATGCACGGGGTGAAGGTGGACGGGAACTACCTCCGCACCATGTCGCTCCAGGTCGAGACGGAACTCAGGAGGCTTGAGGAGGAGATATACAGGATAGCAGGGGAGAGGTTCAACATAAACTCCACCCAACAGCTCGGGTACATACTCTTCGAAAAGCTCAAGCTTCCGGTGGTGCGCAGGACCAAGACGGGGTACTCCACCGACGTCTCGGTCCTGGATGCCTTGGCCCGGGAACACGAGCTCCCACGCAAGGTTTTGGATTACAGACAACTAGCAAAGCTGAAGTCCACATACATAGATGCCCTCCCCAAGCTCATAAATCCCGGGACCGGCAGGATCCACACATCCTTCAACCAGACCGTGACCGCGACCGGTAGGCTCTCCTCGAGCGACCCCAACCTCCAGAACATCCCCATCCGCACCGAG
>DTYS01000168.1 GCA_012961755.1 Candidatus Latescibacterota bacterium | reverse complement strand
TCACGGCCCGTTCGACCTTGCCCTCACGTTCCAACATTTCCACGAGCCCGAGGTACGCCTGGGGATACGACGGATCGATCTGGATGGCCCTGCGGTAGAACTCCATAGCCCGAGCAGTGTCCCCCAATTCCCCGGAAAGGTAAGCTAAGGACGTCCACATATCTGGACTTTCCTCTCCTATAAGCTCCACGAGCTTGTCCAGGTACCTCCTGCCGTCCTCCTCGGAGCCAGCCGTCGAGGCTATCTGTGCGGCGGTGTAGTAACCCCACCAGTCCATAAGGATCTGCTCGTCCGCCCTGCGGAGGGTCTCCAACGCCTCCTCCTTCCTCCCGTTCTGAAGATAGGCATAGGCAAGCTGTATGAAGGCTGCCCTGTAGTTCCCCAGGAGCCTTACGGTATCGTTGTCCTTGTAGACCTTAGGGTCGTTCACACCACGGTATCTGTACCTCTCGAACAGATTCTCCCTCATTTTGGCTATGTTCACCCTGTTCTTCCCCTCGGTACGTACGAGCCTGTACACCATCCCCTCCATTACTAGGTAGTCCTGGAGCCCTATCTTGTTGTCCTCGGAGACGGTAACCGCAAAATATATCGGCCTCCTCCAGTTGTTCTGTTGGATTATCCTCAGTACCATCAGGTCCTGGACCCTGAAGAAGTGTATCGGCCTTCCGTAGGGGGGACGGTATACGGCACATCCCTTAAGTTCCCAGGAGAGCCCCGCAAGCTCCATCCTTCCGTCCTCGGGCCAGACCCGGGGCTCCAGGCGGTCTATCTGGCGGTCGCTGAGGTTTATGGGGACCTTGGGCTCGTAGTCCCTCAGCTGCTTTATGTACCAAGGGGTGTTCAACAGGCTCAGGTTCACAACCCTCACATCCTTCCTTATCCCCTCAACCTCCTGGAGGAACCATAGGGGGAAAGTGTCGTTGTCCCCGTTGGTGAAGAGTATCCCTCCCGGCTCGCAGGATACGAGGAGGTTATAAGCGTAATCGTAGGGGATGTAGTTTCCGGACCTGTTCACGTGGGTGCGGTAGTGCGAGAGGAAGAAGTTGGCAGGAAGGACGAAGAAGCAAGCGCTCACAGGTACAAGGACTTCGGTCTTGGAGAAGGCCTCCAATATGCCCATGATCCCCATACCCATATATAGGGCAAGGGCTGCGACCGCCCCCACGAACACGTAGAACCTCTCCCTGGGCTGGGGCTGGGGCATGTTCAGGTAGAGGACGAGCAGGACGCCGGTGGTGAGGAAGAAGGTGAAGAAGGCCAGAAAATCCTTCGGGCTCCTCCGGGCGTGGTAGTACATCCCGAAGATGGCCAAGAGCAAAGGTATCAGGGGAACGAGCACGGGATATGGAGAACTACCGTCGGCCGCACGGAATTCGACCGTCCACCTGGGAACGGGGAACGGGAACTGTTCGAATATATATTTCAGAAACATATCTCCGAACTGATATCTGAAGCTCGCCTTCCTGTGGAACATTCCCAAGAGCATGCTCTCAGAGCCGTACTGCTTCCTCTGGAGGAACTGGACGAAGTTGTGGACCGTGGATGGGTCGTTCTCGTTTATCGCGGGGTCCAGCCCCGCGCGGATAAATATCGTAAGGTAGGTAGAGTAGCCCAAGATGAAGAGGAGGAGTCCCGCCCCCAGGAGCCTCCAGTCCTTCAGTGGCCTCCTGTCGGTGAACCATATCAGCAGGAACAAGGTCGGAACCGTGAGCCAGCAGAGGAGGTGTACCCCTCCGGCGAGCCCTATCAGGTAGGCGAGGAAGAGCAGGAGCCTGTCGGCGTACGGCCGGTCGTATCGCTCCGTCCACAGGAGCGAAAGCCAGAGCGAGAGCGTGGTGAGGAACATAGAGGATGCGTAGACCTCTGCCTCTACGGCGTTGAACCAGAACGCGTAGGTGAAGGCCAAGCTCAGGGCACCTACGGCACCTGCGACGTGGGGGCACCATTTGGGGACGCCCTCCGTGCCTATGCGTCGGATCAGACGCAATATCACGAAGTAGAGCAACATTACAGCGAGGGAAGATGTTATCACGGATATGAAGTTCACCCTCCTTGCCACGTCCCAGATGGGGAGGAGCATGGAGAAGGCCCGCCCTACGAGGATGAAGAGGGGAGCGCCGGGGGGATGTGGGACCCCCAGGATGTAGGATGTGGCTATGAATTCCCCACAGTCCCAGAAGGAGACCGTGGGAGCCATGGTCTTAAGGTAGGCCACGAAGGCCAAGAGGAACACCGACACACCGACTACGTCCTTAGGCTTCATATTTCCCCCCCGGATGAGTCGCGACCGCTCAGCATCCTTATAACCTCCGGCACGTTGTCCAATATATCCCCAGCCACCATCCCGTGGACCCCCTTCTCGTCCCTCGCTAAATCTCCTGCCAGACCGTGGATGTAGGCACCGACCCAGGCTGCGTCCTCCGGGGAGAGCCCCTGGCCGATGAGGCTCGCTATAACCCCAGTGAGCACATCCCCCGCGCCTCCGGTGGCCATCCCCTCGTTTCCGGTGGGGTTGACGTAGGCCATCCCCTCGGGCGTGGCCGTCACGGTGGGAGCCCCCTTGAGCACCACCACCGAGCTGAACCTCGAGGCCGTCTCCCTCGCGTATCTGAGCGGGTCCGAGGTTATCTCCGGAGCCGGGACGCCCATAAGGCGTGAAAGTTCCCCTGGATGGGGGGTCAGCACGAGGGGGACCTCCCTCTCGAGGAGCGGGGATGGATCCCTGGAGAGGGCGTTCAGGGCGTCGGCGTCCAGCACAGCAGGTTTACGAAGCCTCCTCACTACCCTACCTACGAGCTCCACCGTCTCCCTGTACGTTCCCAGACCTGGCCCCATAGCCAGGACGTCTGTCTCCTCCAGGAGCCTGTACACCTCCCCGGCCGCCCTCAGCGCTAAGCACCTCCGGCTCCTCACCTCAGGGAGGGGGCGGGTTATGACCTCGGTGAGCTTTACCTCGAGTATGTCGTTCAAACTCTTAGGAGTTCCGAGGTACACGAGCCCGGAACCCGTCCTAAGTGCTGCCATGGCAGTGAGGGCCGCAGCCCCCGTGAACCCTACGGAGCCCGCCACCACAGCCACCTTACCGCACGTGCCCTTGTGGGCCGTGGGAGGTCTTCCAGGGAGCTTGGCCCTCACCTCATCCTCGGTCACCCACTCCGCCACAGCCTGGACCGAACCGAGGGCCTCCTCGGGAAAGCCTATGTCCGCGACCTGGAGGACCCCGCAGTGCGACTTCCCAGGATGGAACGCCTGCCCGAGCTTCGGGAGGCCGAAGGTGACCGTTCGGTCCGCCATCACCGCAGGTCCGTGGACCTTCCCGGTGTCGGCCTCGACACCCGACGGAAGGTCGACCGAGAGCACGGGCTTCCCCGAGGAGTTTATCGAGGATATCGCCTCTGCGGGAATGCCCTCCGCCTTACCCTTGAAGCCCGTACCGAAGATGGCATCCACAACGAGGTCAGCGTTCGGGAGGACCTTCCCGAGGCGTGCGAGCCCCTCCGGCCCAACTATCTCCTCTATCTGCACCCCCACCTGCTCCGCCCTTACGAGGTTAATGAGGGCGTCCCCCCTCACCTTACTCCTCTCCCCCAACAGGAACACCCTAACCTCGGCACCTTCCCCCTTAAGGAGCCTTGCGACCACGAATCCGTCCCCACCGTTGTTTCCCCTCCCGCAGACTACGACGACCTTCCTCCCCCTCGCACCCTTCAACATGTCAAGGGCCACCCTGAAAGCGGCCCTCCCCGCTTTCTCCATGAGGTCAAGGCCGGGGATCTTGAACTCCTCTATGGCCTTCCTGTCTACGGAGGCCATCTGAGTCCCTGTGACGAGCTTCACGAGGACCCCCTTGACTGCACTTCCTAAATTTATTAACTTTGAGACGGTGGCGCTCTAGCTCAGATGGTAGAGCACCGGACTGAAAATCCGGGTGTGCCCGGTTCGATTCCGGGGGGCGCCACCAACTTTTATATA
>DTYS01000167.1 GCA_012961755.1 Candidatus Latescibacterota bacterium | reverse complement strand
GTCCTGAGCAAGGTCGAAGGGGGGATATGTATCGTCGTGGACCTGCCCTACCCAGGTGAGGTGGAGGTGGAGGATGTAAGGGATGAACTTCCGAAGCTCGATGGATACATCATCCTTAAGCTCGTCCGCGTGAGGATGGACGGCGCCCTGGGCGTGCTTTCGGGGAGGGTGAAGGTCACTTTTCCGTTTGACCCTCGAATCCTGGAGAAGTTCGGGATAGGTCCGGACGGCCTGGAGCTCTGGTTCTGGGATGGGAGCGGATGGAGGCAGGTGAGGTCCCGGGTGGACGCTGAGGGGAGCACGATCTCCGGCGAGGTTCCTCCCGACGTGCCCGTTGCCCTGCTCGCCTCGGTCTACGAACCTTACGTCCAAGTAGGTCCTTCCGAACCTGAGGATTTCCAACTCCGTCAGAACTTCCCTAATCCTTTCAACACCTCGACCACCATAGAGTTTTTCCTGCCGAGGATCGGCTCCGGGGCCCGGGCTAAGCTGGAGATATTCGACGTAGCCGGCAGAAGGTCGAGCACGCTTCTGGACCGGGAGATGCCCCCGGGGGTGTACAAGGTCCTCTGGGACGGCAGGGACGATTCGGGAAGGCCCTTGGCCAGCGGGATATACGTATATCGGTTGACCTACGGTCCGTATCGGGCGACGAAGAGGATGGTCTACATAAAGTAAAGGAGGGAAGGTGAAGAAGAGCATAAGCATCTGGTCGTTCGCGGGGGGGTCGCTCAGGGAAAGGATGGAGCTTGCCAAGGACGCTGGGTTCCAGGCGATAGAGGTAGCCATGGACGAGGAGGGTGAGATAACCCCCTCCTCGTCCGAGGAGCAGGTGAAGGAGGTCCGCAGGACCGCCGACGGGGTGGGGATAGAAATATCGAGCCTCGCCACGGGCCTCTTCTGGAAGTACTCCCTCACGAGCGGGGACCCGGAGGTGAGGAGGAAGGGAATGGAAGTGGGCAAGAGGATGCTTCAGGCTGCGAGCTGGCTTGGGGTGGACGCTATACTTGTGGTCCCGGGAGCTGTGGGCGTGGACTTCATCCCGGACTCCGAGGTGGTGCCCTACGACCTGGCCTACGATAGGGCCTTAGAAGCCATAAGGGAGCTCGGAAGGGAGGGGGAGAGGCTGAAGGTCTCTGTCTGCTTAGAGAACGTGTGGAACAAGTTCCTCCTGAGTCCGTTGGAGATGAGGGACTTCATAGATAAGGTCGGAAGCCCGTATGTGGCCTCATACTTCGATGTGGGGAACGTGCTCCTGACAGGGTACCCGGAGCACTGGATAAGGATACTGGGGAAGAGGATAAAGAGGGTGCACATAAAGGACTTCAGGAGGTCGGTGGGCGACCTGAGCGGGTTCGTGGACCTCTTGGAGGGGGATGTGAACTGGCCCGAGGTCGTAGCCGCCCTCAGGGAGGTCGGGTACGAGGGGTACATAACCGCCGAGATGCTCCCACCCTACGGCCATCATCCCGAAGCTTTGATATACAACACCTCTAAGGCCATGGACTTCATACTCGGCAGGGTCTGATGTCTCGTCCCCTCTTCATCCTGTTGGTGCTCGGATGCTCCGGGCCTCGCCTCCTCGGGGGATGGAGCCCCGGGAGGGGATGGCAGGTGGTCCGGTCCGAAAGCTTCTCAGAGAAGGAGCTTTTTTCCTACGTAGACGGAGGTGCGGAGGCCTTCTTGAGGTGTGGGTTCAGGAGGCTCGAGGTTCGGGAGTACGAGGGGCCCGGGGGAACCCTCTCGGTCGAAGTGTACGACATGGGAGGCCCGGAGGGGGCGGAGTGCATATTCAGGACATATGGTCCGGGCGGGAGGCGGTTGGAACTTGGGGACGAAGGGAGTTGGGCGGAGGGATGGGCCTCGTTCAGGAAGGGGAGGTTCTTCGTGAGGGTCCTGGGGGAGGGGAAGGTGCCCGCCGAGGTGGCCAGGTCCCTATCTGCGAAGCTCCCTTAGGTATCGACCTTCGACGTCGGATATCTTGGATACCCTCCTTGCGTGCCTTCCGCCCGCAAAGGGGGTCTCGAGCCAAAGTTTCACCATCTCCAGGGCCAGGGTGGGACCTATGAGCTTTCCGCCTATGGCCAATACGTTCGCATCCATATGCTCCCTGGCGAGCCGGACGGTCAGAAGGTCCCAACACACCGCGGCCCTTATGCCGGGAAGCTTGTTGGCCACCACGGCGGAAGCGAAACCGGTCCCGTCCACTACGATCCCCATCGTGCACGCTCCGGAGGAGACCGCCTGGGCGACCCTCAAGGCGAAGTCCGGGTAGTCCACGGGTTCAGGGGAAGAGGTGCCGAAGTCCCTGATCGTGTGACCTTCCTTGACGAGGGCCTCCCTTATGGTCTCCTTAAGGGCGAATCCCGCATGGTCGGCTCCGATGGCTATAGGACCGGGGTTGGAACTGGGTCGGGAGGATCGTTCGGGCTCGGAAGTGTAAGGAACGACGGAGATCCCCAGCTCCTTAATGGCGTCCTTGGCCAGGGGAGTCACGAGGGTTCCGGGAAGGAGAGCTATCTCACGCACGCCCCTTTCGGCCGCCGACCTGACCTCCCCTTCGGTGAGGAGCTTACCTTGGAAGGTCCACGCGGCCGAGGAGACGATCTGGGAGGGGGCCCGACGTGAAAGTCGGGCTATCACCTCCTTCACTATACGTTCTACATCTTCCCTTTCCATGGGTAAAAGAAATTGGTGCCGAAGGGGGGACTCGAACCCCCACGGAGACGAGCTCCACTGACTCCTGAGGCCAGCGCGTCT
>DTYS01000166.1 GCA_012961755.1 Candidatus Latescibacterota bacterium | reverse complement strand
GGAGGGTTTGAGGTTTGCGATAAGGGAGGGTGGTAGGACTGTAGGTGCGGGTGTGGTCACTAAGATAGTGGAGTAGGGGGGGCGATGCCGGAGCAGCGCATCAGGATCAAGCTTAAGGCATACGATCATGTGAGCTTAGATAGGTCCGCGGACGAGATAGTTCGGACGGCGAAGCGCACCGGAGCTAAGGTGGCGGGGCCTATACCGCTTCCTACGAAGCGGTCGGTCTATACCCTGCTACGTTCTCCCCATGTTGACAAGAAATCTAGAGAACAATTCGAAATACGGATACATAAGAGGTTGATAGATATCTACGATGTAAGTCCCGAGACCGTGGACGCTTTGACGAGGCTGGAACTTCCGGCCAGGGTGGACCTGGAGATAAAGGTCTGAGGGGGACTTATGGGAGGGTTGATAGGAAGGAAGGTGGGGATGACCCAAGTGTTCGACGAGGAGGGGAGGTTAGTACCCGTGACCGTGATACAGGCGGGCCCATGTCCCGTGGTGGGCCTGAGGAGGGAGGATAGGGAAGGTTACAACGCTGTACAGTTGGCCTACGAGAAGGTCAAGCCCTCTCGGGTCACGAAGCCCATCTTGGGCGTCTTTCGCAAGGTAGGGCTGGAACCGCACAAGGTGATAAGGGAGTTCAGGGTAGATGACCCTGAGAGTTATCAGGTAGGACAGGTCTTGGACGTGGGAGTGTTCCAGGTAGGGGAGAGGGTCAAGGTCACGGGATGGTCCAAAGGCAGGGGCTTTGCTGGGGTGGTCAAGAGGCACGGCTTCGCGGGGGGGCCCAAGACCCATGGACAGTCCGACAGGTGGAGGGCCCCGGGTTCCGTAGGAGCCTCCTCGGATCCCTCCAGGGTCTGGAAGGGGATGAGGATGGCGGGGAGGATGGGGAACAGGAGGGTCACCGTAAGGAACCTTACCGTCGTAGGTCTGGACAGGGAGAGGAACCTCATATGGGTGAAGGGGGCCGTGCCGGGTGCGAGGAAGGGGTTGGTTCTAATATCCAAGGAGACACCATGATACAGGCTAAGGCCTTCTCGGCTTTCGGATATACCCTGGACCCGGTCCAGCTTCCCGAGGATATATTCGGAATAAGGCCGGCCGAGCACGCTGTGTATCAGGCCGTCAAGGCTTACCTCGCCAACCAGAGGCAGGGGACTGCTTCCACGAAGACCCGCGGTGAGGTTCAGGCGAGCGGAAGGAAGATATGGAGGCAGAAGGGGACCGGGAGGGCGAGGCACGGGTCGGTCTCGGCCCCGATATTCGTGGGTGGAGGGGTAGCGTTCGGCCCCAAGCCTCGGTCCTACAGAGAAAAAGTTCCTAAGAAGGTAAGGAGGCTTGCTCTTAAATCCGCCCTTTCGGCGAAGGCTGCGGATGGGGAGGTCGTGGTGGTGGAGGACCCGAAACTCGAGGAGCCGAAGACCAAGGCCATGGTCTCGCTTCTAAGGGCGTGCGGGCTCGAGGGTAGGAAGGTCCTTTTCGCCACGGGTGAGCACTCGGAGGTCCTTTATAAGTCTTGCAGGAACATTCCCGACCTCAGGTTCAGGTATTCAGAGAACCTCTGCACCTACGACGTCGTTTGGGCGGACGTTGTGGTCTTTACCCAGAGCGGACTTTTAAGGTTAAAGGAGGTATTCGGGGATGAAGGACCCTCACAGGATAATAGTTGGGCCTCTGATCACTGAGAAGGGGAAGAGGCTCAAGGACGAGAATAATCAATATTGTTTTAAGGTGGACAGGAGGGCGAACAAGATAGAGATAGGGAAGGCGGTGGAGGAACTGTTCGGAGTGCACGTCCTCGAGGTTAGGACTATAAACGTTCCCAGCAAGCCGAAGAGGTTGGGAAGGTACGAGGGGAGGAGGCCGGGGTGGAAGAAGGCGATAGTTACCCTCGCGGATGGGGAGACGATAGAGATCTTTGAGGGGGTGTAGGATGCCCGTTAAAGCCTTAAAGCCGGTGACCTCGGGAACCAGGTTTACGGTGTTGCCCACCTTCGAGGAGATCACCAAGGACGAACCTGAGAAGTCCTTGGTCATAGGTAAGAAGAGCACCGGCGGCCGGAACAACCAGGGAAGGATAACGGTGAGGCGGAGGGGTGGGGGTCATAAGAGACTTTACAGGATAATAGATTTCAAGAGGAACAAGGTCGGGGTCCCCGCCAAGGTGGCGGCCATAGAGTACGATCCGAACCGCTCCGCGAGGATCGCCCTTCTGTACTACGTTGACGGGGAGAAGAGGTACATATTGGCCCCTCAGGGTTTGAACGTTGGGGATACGGTTATGTCCGGGCCCGATGCGGAGATAAGGCCGGGCAATGCCCTCCCCTTGGAGCGCATCCCCGTGGGGACCTTCGTACACAACGTTGAACTCTATCCGGGAAGGGGGGGGCAGGTAGTGCGCAGCGCGGGAGCTGCCGCCCAGGTCCTCGGACAGGAGGGGAAGTACGTGATATTGAGGCTTCCCTCCGGGGAGGTGAGGATGTTCCTGGGGAAGTGCTACGCCACCGTCGGGCAGGTGGGGAACCTGGACCACGAGAACGTAAAGCTTGGGAAGGCAGGAAGGTCCAGGTGGCTCGGCAGGAGGCCGAAGGTCAGGGGAGTGGCGATGAACCCCGTAGACCATCCCCACGGTGGAGGGGAAGGGAAGGCCCCGCAGGGAAACCCCCATCCTGTGAGTCCATGGGGATGGCACACCAAGGGGAAGAAGACCAGGAAGAAGAAGCTTTCCGACAGGCTCATCGTGCACAGACGCAAATGAGGAGGTGATGGTCCATGGGAAGGTCGCTCAAGAAGGGGCCCTATGTGGACCCGAAGCTTCTGAAGAAGATACTTAAGATGAACGAGACCGGCGAAAAGAGGGTCATCAAGACGTGGTCCCGAAGGTCCACCATAATTCCAGAGTTCGTGGGGCATACCTTGGCTGTACACAGCGGAAACAAGTTCATCCCGGTGTACATAACGGAAAATATGGTCGGACATAAGCTCGGAGAGTTCGCCCCGACGAGGACCTTCCGTGGCCACGGGGGGAAGAAGGCCGAAAGACAGACCAAGGTGAAGAAGTGAGGGAGGAGATGGAGGGGAGAGCTGTAGCCAAATATGTGAAAGTTTCTCCGAGGAAGGCCCGTCAGGTGGCGGAGCTGGTACAGGGGAAACCTGTGGAGGAGGCCCTGAACATACTTCACTTCTCGCCCAAGAAGGCTTCCAGGCCGATAGAGAAGGCGATAAGGTCGGCCATGCACAATCTGTTACAACAGAGGGCCGAGGGAGGCAGGGACGTAGGTGGCCTCGTGGTGGAGCAGGTGAGGGTGGACGAGGGGCCCACCCGGAAGTGGTACATCCCGAGGGCCATGGGCCGTGCCACGAGGATAAGGAGGCGTTCCAGTCACATCACCGTCGTCGTCACGGAGCAAAGGGAGGTCTAGTTGGGCCAAAAGGTACATCCTATAGGCTTCAGGTTGGGTATAATAAAGACCTGGGATTCGAGGTGGTTCGCCGAGAGGAAGGAACTTCCCCAGCTCATAAAGGAGGACTTCACCCTGAGGAAGTACATAAGGAACCGCCTCAGGCATGCCGCGGTGTCCAAGATAGTCATAGAGCGGACCCCGAACCGGGCCACCATAGATATCTACACCGCAAGACCTGGGGTGGTGATAGGGAGGAGGGGGGTGGAGGTGGACCGCCTCAAGGAGGAGCTACAGTACCTCACGGGCAAGGAGATAGTACTCAACGTGCACGAGGTCCGTCGGCCGGAGTTGGACGCCCTCCTGGTGGCCGAGAATATCGCCAGGCAGTTGGAGGGAAGGGTCTCGTTCAGGAGGGCGATGAGGAAGGCGATAGCCTCGGCTATGCGGGCGGGGGCACAGGGTATAAAGATAAGGTGCTCGGGAAGGCTCGGGGGAGCTGAGATAGCGAGGTCGCACGAGGAGAAGGAAGGGAGGGTGCCCCTACATACCCTTCGGGCGGATATAGATTTCGCTAGAGTCACGGCCTACACTATATACGGTACCATAGGGGTCAAGGTCTGGATATTCAAGGGCGAGGTTCTGGAACCTCAGGACGTGGGCAGGTAGGAGGAAGAAAGATGCTTATGCCCAGGAAGGTGAAGTTTCGTAAGCAGCAGCGGGGGAGGACCAAAGGCAAGGCATTGTCGGGAAACGAAGTAGCCTTCGGAGATTATGGGCTCAAGGCATTGGAGCCCGGCTGGATAACGAGCCAACAGTTGGAGGCCGCGAGGGTGGCTCTGACCAGGCATGTACGGAGGGGGGGGAAGATATGGATAAGGATCTTTCCCGACAAGCCTGTGACGAAGAAGCCAGCGGAGACGAGGATGGGTAAGGGGAAGGGGAACCCGGAGCTCTGGGTAGCCGTAGTCCGTCCGGGAAGGGTCCTCTTCGAAATAGAGGGGATACCTAAGGACGTGGCCCAGGAGGCCATGAGGCTCGCCGGCCATAAGCTCCCTATACGTACCAAGTTCGTGGAACGGAGGGAGATCTGAGCTATGAAGGCTTACGAAATAAGGAAGATGACTTTGGAGGAGGTGAAAAGGGCCCTCAGGGAGGCGGAGGAGAGGCTGGCAGACCTCCGTATGCAGCATACTTTAGGGAAGTTGGACAACCCTATGGAACTCAGAAAGACCAAGAAGGAGGTGGCCAGGCTCAAGACCGTGCTGAGGGAGCACGAGCTGGGCATCAGGAGGTTGGCCTCCGAACAGGTCAAGGGGTAATCTTTGAACGGGAGAGATATATGAGAGGTAGACGTAGGGTTCTGGTGGGTCAGGTGGTGAGCGATAAGATGGATAAGACGGTCGTGGTCGAGGTCATCCGTACCTTCCGTCATCCCCTGTATAAACATGTAATACGTAGGAAGAGCAAGTTTATGGCGCACGATGAAAGAAATGAGGCTAAGCTCGGGGACCTGGTCGAGATAATGGAGACCCGGCCCCTGAGCCGTATGAAGAGGTGGCGTTTGGTCAGGATATTGTCTAAACAGGATAGGGGTGCGGGAGATGATACAGCCTTACAGCAGGTTGAGGGTAGCAGATAACACCGGGGCCAGGGAGGTCATGTGCATACAGGTCCTGGGCGGTGGGAATCCCAAGTACGCCCGGGTCGGGGATGTGATAGTGGCCTCGGTCAAGGACGTCCTTCCAGGAGGTTCGGTCCGCAAGGGGGATGTGGTGAAGGCGGTGGTGGTGCGGACCAAGAAGGAGGTAAAGCGTGAGGACGGGTCCCTCGTGAGGTTCGACGAGAACGCCGTCGTGCTCGTGGACGACAGGATGGAGCCTAGGGGGACCAGGGTCTTCGGCCCTGTGGCCAGGGAACTTAGGGAGCGACATTTTATGAGGATAATCTCCCTGGCCCCCGAGGTGCTTTAGGAGGGCTTATGCATATAAGGAAAGGGGATATGGTTTTGGTCCTGACTGGCGAGTACGCCGGAAGCAGGGGAAGGGTACTGAGGGTGTTTCCGAAGAAGGGTAGGGCCCTCGTGGAGGGTGTGAACATGGTCAAAAGGCACACCCGAGCCCGCAGGCCCGGGGAGCAGTCGGGTATACTGGAGAAGGAAGCTCTGGTCCATGTGTCCAACCTTATGGTCATATGTCCCCGGTGCGGCCAGCCCACGAGGGTGAAGAAGGAGATCCTGGAGGACGGAAGCAAGACCAGGGCCTGCAGGAAGTGCGGGGAGATGCTCTAGGAGGGAACGTGGAAAGGTACATACCGAGGCTCAAGGAACTTTACAGAGGGGAGGTAGTTCCTTTACTTATGGAACGGTTCGGGTACAAGAACATAATGCAGGTCCCCCGGCTGGAGAAGATAGTCCTGAACGCAGGGGTCGGGGAGGCCACCCAGAACCCGAGCAGCCTGGACGGGGCTATATCCGACCTTGCGGCCATAACCGGGCAGAAGCCGGCCGTCAGGAGGGCGAGGAAGTCCATATCTAACTTCAAGCTCAGGAAAGGCATGGCGATAGGATGTAAGGTTACCCTCAGGGGGGACAGGATGTACGAGTTCTTGGACAGAATGATAACCTTCGCCCTTCCCAGGGTGAGGGACTTCCAGGGCCTCTCCACTAGGTCCTTCGACGGCCGGGGGAACTACACCTTGGGCATAAGGGAGCAGATAGTCTTCCCCGAGATAGATTACGACAAGATAGATAAGGTAAGGGGCTTCAACGTGACGATAGTTACGACCGCCAGGACGGACGAGGAGGCCTACGTGCTCCTGAAGGCTTTGGGGATGCCCTTCAGGGAGTGAACCATTGGAGGTGCGATGCCGAGGAAGGCGCTTCTGATAA
Source organism: Candidatus Latescibacterota bacterium (assembly GCA_012961755.1). Classification (GTDB taxonomy): domain Bacteria; phylum Latescibacterota; class 4484-107; order B68-G9; family B68-G9; genus B68-G9. The sequence goes on along the minus strand of DTYS01000166.1, from coordinate 4,817 downwards.
AGGCGCAGAAGGAGCCGAAGTTCAAGGTGAGAAAGTATAACAGGTGTCAGAGGTGTGGGAGGGCCAGGGCCTATTACCGTAGGTTCGGGCTCTGCAGGATATGCTTCAGGGAGCTGGCCCTCCAGGGGGAGATCCCCGGTGTCGTGAAGGCGAGCTGGTGAGGAGGAGGGCCATGGTCATGGATCCGATAGCCGATATGCTCACACGCATAAGGAACGCCTTGAGGGCCAGACATCCTCAGGTCGAGGTGCCGGCTTCCGGGCTCAAGAGGGAGATAGCTCGGATATTGGCCGAGGAGGGGTACATAAAGGGGTACACGTTCTTAGAGGACGGGAGGCAGGGGATACTCAAACTTTATCTCAAGTACGACGAGGAGGGAGAGCCTGTGCTTCAGGGGCTGAAGAGGGTAAGCCGTCCGGGAAGGAAGGTATACGCCCGAAGGTACGAGGTTCCCAGGACGATGGGGGGCATAGGGACGACGATAGTTTCCACATCTAAGGGGGTGCTCACGGACAGGGAGTGCAGGAAGCTCGGCGTGGGCGGGGAAATCCTGTGCATGGTGTGGTAGAAGGAGGTGAAGGAAGTGTCGAAGATAGGTAAACTCCCGGTCCCCCTCCCGGAGAGGGTGGAAGTGAAGATAGAAGGAGGACAGGTTACCGTCCGAGGGCCTAAGGGAGTCAACATCGTGCCCTTAAGGCCTGAGGTGGAGGTGAGGTTGGAGGACAGGAGCTTGAGGGTCGTCCCCAAGGGCGAAGGACGGAGCGTAAGGGCCTTCTGGGGTCTCACCCGTTCCCTCATAGCAAATGCGGTCGAAGGGGTGACGAAGGGGTTCGAAAAGAAGCTCCTCATAGAAGGGGTAGGATACAGGGCGGAGCTCCAAGGGAAGGACCTGAAGCTCTCCCTGGGGTTCTCGCATCCTGTGGTCTTCTCCCCTCCTGAGGGGATAGAGTTCGCAGTGGAGAACGAAGCGGCGGGACCCGGAAGGCCGGCCGTGGTCGTAGTGAGGGGGATAGATAAGCAGAAGGTCGGGGAGGTCGCTGCGGAGATAAGGGCGAAGAGGCCTCCCGAACCTTATAAAGGTAAAGGTATAAAGTACAGCGACGAGCAGGTGCGCCGCAAGGCCGGAAAGACCGCAAGATGAACCTGAAGGTCCTTTTGGGAGTGTTCTGGAGCGTATTTCTGGCGGAGTTGGGGGATAAGACCCAGATAGCGACGTTCTGCTTCGCGTCCCAGAAGGGGCTGAAGCCAGGAGGGGTATTCTTGGCCGCTGCTTCGGCCCTCGCAATTTCCTCCCTGTTGTCCTCCTTCCTTGGGGCGCAGTTTAGTCTCGGGGGTGATCTTCGTAGGGATCGGCATATGGACCTTACTCGGGTTAAGGTGACGGGGGAGAGATGGTCAAAGACAGGGTGCGCATGAAAAGGGAAGCGAGGGAAAGGAGACACCTCAGGATAAGGAAGAAGGTATTCGGCACCCCGGACCGTCCGAGGCTTGTGGTCTATCGGGGGAACAGGAACATATACGCCCAGCTCGTGGACGATGTACGGGGGATATGTATAACTGGGGCCTCCAGCCTCTCCCCCGAGATCAGGGGGTTGAAGGCGAACGGGAAGGTGGCCGTGAGCTTCGAGGTAGGGAAACTTCTGGCCAGGCGGGCGTTGGCTAAGGGGATAAAGACGGTGGTGTTCGACAGGGGTGGATATAAATATCACGGTAGGGTGAAGGCCCTGAGCGAAGGAGCCAGGGAAGGTGGGCTGATATTTTAAGGAAAGGAGCGTGGGTGGCGAGATTAGATCCGAACGCCTTTGAGCTGGAAGAGCAGGTAGTATTCATCAACAGGGTCTCCAAGGTGACCAAGGGGGGGAAGAACCTCTCCTTCAGCGTACTGGCCGCCGTGGGAGATAGGGAGGGGCACGTCGGGGTTGGGAAGGGCAAGGCCCAGGACGTGGCCGACGCCATAAGGAAGGCCGCCGAGGCGGCGAAGAAGGCCCTGATAGAGGTCCCCATCACTGAGGATGGGACCATCCCTCATCCCGTGATAGGGGAGTTCGGGGCGTCCAAAGTGCTCCTCCGACCTGCGGCACCGGGAACCGGGGTCGTGGCAGGAGGAGGAGCCAAGATAGTCCTGGACCTGGCGGGCGTAAGGAACGTGCTCGCCAAGTGCCTGGGGTCCTCGAACCCTTACAACCTGGTGAAGGCGACGCTTGAGGGGCTTAAGAGCCTCAGGACCCCCCAGGAGGTCGCCAGGAGGAGGGGAGTGGAGGTAGATCGGCTTTCGGTCCCGAGGACGCGCGCTACGGCGTAAGGGGGGGAGATGGGGCTTTTGGAGGTGAAGCTCGTAAGGAGCGTGATAGGAGCTTCCAGGAGACAGAAACTTACGGTAAGGGCATTAGGGCTTAGGAAGGTAGGGCAGAAGGTCGTCCATAGGGATTCACCCCAGATAAAGGGGATGATCAGGAAGGTCGCCCACCTCGTGGAGGTAAGGGAGGTAGGATGAAGCTTAACACCTTAAGACCTTCCGAGGGAGCCGTCAGGAGCCCCAAGAAGGTGGGAAGGGGGCCCGGTTCAGGACACGGAGGTCGCTCCGGTAGGGGGAACAAGGGCCAGAATGCAAGGTCGGGTGGGGGAGTGAGGCCGGGGTTCGAGGGAGGACAGACGCCCCTGTACCAGAGGCTCCCGAAGAAGGGATTCGGAAACGGCCCCTTCAGGGTGCGCTACCAGGTCGTGAACCTCGGAGAGATAGCGAAGAAGGGGCTCGAAGGCACGCTCGACCCCGAGAGGATGAAGGCCGAAGGCCTCATACGCTCTACGAGGCATCCTGTTAAGATCTTAGGGGATGGAGAGATAGATGTCCCATTGGTCATCAGGGCGCACAAGTTCAGCCGTTCCGCACTGGAGAAGATAGAGAGGGCCGGTGGCAGGGCGGAGGTGATAAGATGTTGAAGAGTTTCCTGAACGCTTGGAGGATACCGGAACTCAGGCGGAGGATCCTCTTCACCGCGGGACTCTTGGCGGTCTACAGGCTTGGATGCCACGTCCCGGTCCCTGGGGTGGACGCCAGGGCCTTAGGGGAGTACTTCCGAGCCGCTCAGAACACCCTCTTTGGACTCTACGACCTGTTCGTGGGGGGGGCGTTCAGGAGGGCTACCATCTTCGCCTTAGGGATAATGCCTTACATAAGCGCATCTATCATACTTCAGCTGTTCGGATCGGTGATACCGTACTTCCAGAAGCTTCAGAAGGAGGGGCCCGAGGGGTACAGGAAGATAACCCAGTACACGCGTTACGGCACCGTGCTCCTGGCCGCCCTCCAATCCTACGGCGTGGCAATCTTCCTGCAGGGCATACGTTCGCCCTCAGGGGTCCCGATAGTCCCCCGCGCGGGGTTGGGGTTCACATTTCTCACCATGGTCACGATCACTGCAGGGACGGTCTTCATAATGTGGCTCGGAGAGCAGATAACCGAGAGGGGGATAGGCCAAGGGATATCTCTGATAATATTCACCGGCATAATAGCGAGGTTGCCGGATGCCGTGCTGACGGAGATATCCCAGCTGAGGGTGGGTGCCAGGAGCGTGTTCACGGAGATCGTCCTGATAGGTGTCATCTTGGCGGTGACAGGCGTGGTGGTCTACGTGACCCAGGGCCAGAGGAGGATACCCGTGCAGTATGCGAAGAGGGTCGTGGGGAGGAGGATGTACGGGGGACAGAGGACCCATATACCCCTCAGGGTCAACACAGCGGGGATGATACCCATAATCTTCGCCCAGGCCATAATGTTCCTCCCTTCAACTATGGCCCAGTTCTTCCAGGGGAACGAGATAATGGACAGGTTCGCGGGACTCCTTTCCTATGGGTCGTGGCTCTATTGGCTCCTGTACGGATCGCTAATCGTGTTCTTCTCATATTTCTACACCGCCGTCGTGGTGAACCCGGTGGACTTAGCGGACAACATGAAGAAGTACGGTGGGTTCATACCCGGCGTGAGGCCGGGGAAGAGGACGTCGGAGTACATAGATAGGATCCTTACGAGGATAACCCTTCCGGGGGCCATTTACTTAGCCTTGATAGCTATATTGCCCTACTTCGTGATAAGATCCTTGGGGATATACGCGGGCTGGAGGAGCTTCGTGGGTGGGGCCGGAACGATAATCATAGTCGGTGTCGCCTTGGATACCCTCCAGCAGATGGAAGCTCACCTCCTTATGAGGCACTACGAGGGCTTCCTGAGGAGGGGGAGGATAAGGGGGAGGAGGAGGTCCTGATGAGGTTGATCCTGTTCGGCCCACCTGGTGCCGGAAAGGGGACGCAGGCTAAGAGGATACAGAAGACCTTCGGTATACCTCAGATATCCACGGGAGACATCCTGAGGGAGGCCAGGAAACGTGGGACCGAGTTGGGACGTCAGGCCGCAGGATATATGGACAGGGGAGAACTGGTACCCGATGACGTTATCCTGGGGCTCGTAAGGGAGAGGTTGTCCCAGCCGGACTGCGGGGACGGTTTCGTGCTGGACGGTTTTCCGAGGACGTTGACACAGGCCGAGGAGCTCGATGGGATTTTGAGGGAGATGGGCAAGTCCTTGGACAGGGTAGTCTTCCTGGTCGTCCCCGATGATGTGATAGTCCGAAGGCTCTCGGCCAGGAGGGTGTGCGAGAGGTGCGGTAGGGAGTACAACCTCAAGACCCGCCCTCCTAAGAGGGACGAAATATGTGACCTCTGTGGGGGAAGGTTGGTGCAGAGGTCGGACGATAGGCCGGGGACGATAAAGAAGAGGTTGAGGGTCTACAGGGAGAAGACCGAACCGCTCAGGGCCTTCT
>DTYS01000165.1 GCA_012961755.1 Candidatus Latescibacterota bacterium | reverse complement strand
GCCAGAACCTCGATGATGCCGGAGCCGCAGATGCCGGTAACGCCTGTTGCGGCGACGGCCTCAGCAAAGGCCCGTTTGCTCGACCAGAGATCGCAGCCGATGACCTTGGAGGCGGGGTTTTGTTCCATAGCTTCCGTCTGCGAGAAGCTGCTTCAGAGCTGGGGAGGCGTGATAAGGGCCTTTCCTGCTGTGCCCGACTATTGGCACGATGCCTATTTCTCCGGCCTGAGGGCTGAAGGGGCCTTCCTGGTCACGTCCAGGCTCAAGGACGGGAAGGTAGCCTTCGTAGAGGTGGGGAGCGAGGCAGGAGGCGAGTGTCAAGTTCGAAACCCCTTCGATGGTCCCGCTGAACTTTTGGACTTGGTGAGCGGGGAGAGCAAGACCTTGGAGGGAGAGGTTCTGAGGTTCGGAACGACGGCCGGGGGGAGGTACCTTATAAAGCCTGAGGGGGCAACTTTGGGGGAGGAGGACATGAGCCCTCCGGACTTCGGGGAGGGCCACTGGTTCGGGGTCAAGCGCAGGGCGAGGTTCTGATGAGGAGGTTGGCCCTGATCCTGGCCTCAGGAGGGCCCTTCGGCTACGCGCCGGTAGCCCCAGGGACGGCTGGAAGCATCCTGGGGCTTTTGATTTACTGGATCCTGCCACGGATGGACGCCTGGACCTGGGTGGAAATTATAACCGTAGGGTTCTTAGTGGGGGTCTGGGCCTCGGGGAGGGCGGAGGACGAATGGGGAAGGGACGCACATAGGATAGTGATAGATGAGGTGGTCGGAACGTTGGCCTCGGTAGCCTTCCTTCCCAAGGCTTCGTTGACAGCAGGACTCGGCTTTCTTATCTTTAGGCTGATGGACGTTGTAAAACCGTTCCCCGTGGGACATTGTCAGAGGCTCCCGGGGGGATGGGGGGTGATGGCCGACGATGTCGTAGCTGGGGCTTACGCAGGCCTTGCGACGTGGGGGATATTACAGATGGGGGTACTATGAGGGCGGAAGTGATCACGGTCGGGGACGAGCTCATAACGGGCCTGGTGGTGGACTCCAACTCCGCCTACCTTGGAAGGAGACTTACAGAACTCGGGTTCAGGGTCGTAAGGATGACCTCAGTGGGGGACGATCCCGAGGAGATGAGGACCGCCTTCCGGCAGGTGAGCTCCGATGTGGCCGTAATCACGGGTGGTCTGGGCCCCACACCGGACGACAGGACTAAGGATGTCTTCGCAGAAGTGGTCGGGAGGAGGCTGGTATTGGACGAGGAGGTCTTGGAGGGCATAAGGAAGAGGTTCGCCCACAGAGGTATGGAGATGCCCCGGTCGAACGTACGCCAGGCCACGGTGCCGGAAGGGGCCGAGGTGCTCCCCAATCGGTGGGGCACGGCTCCAGGGCTGCACGTCCAGGCCGACGGGAGGCACTTCTTCCTCCTTCCAGGGGTGCCCAGGGAGATGAGGGGGATATTCGAGTGGAGCGTGGTCCCCATCCTGAAGGAGCTTTCCGGAAGGACGATACGCTATATCCTCCTGCGCACTACCGGAATAAGCGAGTCAGCTCTGTACGAGAAGCTTTCAGATCTGGATTTGAACAAGGTCGCCTTCCTGCCCGGGCTTGAGGGGGTGGACGTAAGGGTGATGTGGGAGGAAGGGGAGGATCTAACTTACCTTGTGGAGGAGATAAGGCGCAGGGTCGGTGAGTTCGTATATGCCGAGGGGGAGGAGAGGATGGAGGAGGTCGTGGGGAGGTTGCTCAGGAACCCACGGAAGGGGGCGGGGCTGCACAGCCTCGCCCCCTTCCG
>DTYS01000164.1 GCA_012961755.1 Candidatus Latescibacterota bacterium | reverse complement strand
TCACCCTCCGCTTTTTACCTTCTCACACCTCCTCAAGACCAGCGAGGCCGCATATCCGGCACCGAACCCGTTGTCTATGTTGACCACCATCACCCCAGGGACGCACGAGTTCAACATGGCCAGAAGGGCCGCCAGTCCCCCGAAGCTTGCACCGTATCCCACGCTCGTGGGGACTGCTATCACCGGAGCCTCCACCAGCCCCCCCACGACGCTAGGGAGGGCCCCTTCCATCCCCGCCACGACCACCAGTACGTCCACCCTCCTGAGCAGTTCCCAGTTCGCCAGCAGCCTGTGTATCCCCGCAACCCCGACATCGTAGAGCCTCTCCGCGCTGTGTCCCATAGCCTCTATCGTGACAGCCGCCTCCTCCGCCACCCTTATGTCGGAGGACCCCCCCGAGACCACCGCCGCTGTCCCCGGCCTCCTCCTGAAGTCCGGTCCCTTCCAGACCAGGACCTCAGCCTCCGGATGGTACTCCACGTCCGGCAGGACCTTCCTGACGGCTTCTGCCACTTCTCGATCGGCCTTGGTGGCCAGGAAGCTACCCCTTTCGACCATCCTTCGGGCTATCTCGACGACCTGCTCCGGCGTCTTCCCCCTGCAGAGCACTACCTCGGGGAAGCCCCTCCTTATGGCCCTGTGGTGATCTATCCTCGCGAAACCTATGTCCTCGAAGGGAAGGGCCTTGAGCCTCTCCAAAGCCTCCTCGGTCGAGACCCTCCCCGACCTTAGATCCTCAAGGAGGGCCTTCAGTCTCTCCTCCATCATACCCTCTCCTCAGCGATCCTTTCCGAATAGCCGCTCCTTCTGTACGCCCCCAGGGGGTCGGGCTCGGCCCCGAGCTCCCTCCTCGCTTGGGCCAAAAGTGGTCTCACGTCCGTCAAGAAGGCCTCCTTCAAGATCTCCTCACCCCTTACGACGTCCCCTTCGGCCTGGGCTTCGGAGAGGGCGACCCTGTCCACCAGAAGTGCCTTCGCGTACATCTGCTGGAGCACGTCCACAGTTTGTATCATGGCCTCTACCTTTGGCTTGGCTATATGGCTCTGATCTATCATATAGGCCAGGTCCAGGTCGACCTTCTCGAGCTCCGCAGATACTATCTCGTTAAAGATCAGGAACAACTGGTAAGGGAACATCGACCCTGCCGTGAGGTCGTCGTCCGCGTACTTCCTGTCGTTGAAGTGGAAACCTCCGAGCTTCCCCTCCGATAACAAAAACGCCACTAGAAACTCTATGTTCGTCCCTTGGGGATGATGCCCAGTGTCGACCAGGACCTGAGCCTTGGGTCCCAACTTCGTGGCCAGAGCGTAAGCAGTTCCCCAGTCCGGGATATCGGTGTGGTAGAAGGCAGGTTCGAAGAACTTGTACTCTATGAGCATACGTGACTTGCCCGGAAGCCTGTCGTATACCTCCCTGAGCCCCTCCTCCATCCAAGCTTTCCTCCTCCTGAAGTCCCCCTGGCCGGGATAGTCCGTGCCGTCCGCGAACCATAGGCTGAGGACCTCCGACCCCACCTGTTCCATTATATCTATGCACTCAAAGATATGCTCCAAAGCCTTTTTCCTCACCTCAAGCTTGGGGTTCGTCAGGCTCCCGAACTTGTAGTCCGGGTCCTGGAAGAGGTTCGGGTTTATCGCCCCTATACGGACCCCCTTCGCCTCGGCCTCATCCCTGAGCGCCCCGAAGTCGTCCACCCTATCCCAAGGGATGTGCAGTGCTACGGAAGGGCACGCTCCCGTGAGCCTGTGCACGAAAGCGGCGTCCTCTAAACATTCGTGTACATCCCTTGCGGCCCCTGGCTGGTGGAAGACGGCGAACCTCGTCCCAGAGTCCCTGTACCCCCACGACGGAGTTTCGACCTTAAAGGACTTCACCCTTTCCTTGACCCACGAGGTACTGAACCCCCTCCCCTCCAGATCCTCCGCAAGCCTTTCTAAGCTTTCCTCCTCGATCCAACGCATATCCCCTCCTTCTCGACCTCAAAGATAGTACATCCGGCCTCCGGTGTCAACTTTCGGCCATAAGCGCCGCCCACTTTATAGCCTTGAGGAGGCTTTCGGGACTGGCCCTTCCTTGACCGGCTATGTCGAACGCTGTGCCGTGTCCCACCGACGTGCGCACTATTGGAAGGCCGAGGGTTATGTTGACGCATTCATGGAACGCTAAAAGTTTCAAAGGTATGTGTCCATGGTCGTGTAACATCGCCACTAAGATGTCGAACTCGCCCTCCTTGGCCCTCCAGAAGGCGGTGTCCGGAGGGAGGGGACCGTAGACGTCCCACCCTTCGTGCCTCGCCTTCCTCAACGCGGGCCCTATCGCCTCCCTCTCCTCGCGCCCGAAGAGCCCGTCCTCCCCGGCGTGGGGGTTGAGCCCTAACACCCCTATCCTCGGGCCGGATATGCCCACCCGTGCTGCCCATTCGACCGAAAGCCTTATCGTATCCAAGACCCTACCTTCGGTTATCATGTCGCAGGCTTCCCTCACGGACGAATGCGTCGTAACGTGGACCACCTTCAACCCCCCTCCCACGAGCATCATCCTGTACACCTTCGCCCCGGTGAGTTCGGCTAAAAGCTCAGTATGCCCTGGATAAGGAAGCCCTGCCGAACGCAGGGCTTCTTTGTTCAGGGGGGCCGTCACCACCCCTCCTACCTTCCCCAATAGGGCCAGCCTCACTGCCTCCTTCACGAACTCCACGGCCGCATATCCTGCCTCGGGATGTACCTTCCCCCTCGGGAGGGGCCACGAGCGGACCTCGTACGGGACTAACACGTCCACGCATCCGTGCCTGAACTCGGCCTCCTCCACCGAGCCTGCGACCTTCACCTCCTCTACCCCGTCCACCAGACCTATGTCCCTCTCCAAGGCCCTCGGGTCGCCCACGACCACGGGCCTACATATATCGTAGACCTCCCTCCGGGAAAGGGCCTTGAGCACGACCTCCGGCCCTATACCCGCCACATCTCCGATCGTTATGGCGAGGATGGACCTCACCTTGCAAGCTCCTGAGAAGCTCTATACGTGCGGATGCCCTCCAAGGCCGTCTGCACCATCACCTTTAAGATACCCACCACCGGGACGGCCAACACCATCCCCACGACCCCCATAACCGAGCCGCCTGCCAGGACCGCGAACATAACCACCAGCGGATGCAAAGCCACGCTCCTGGCCATCACGGTGGGCTGTATGAGGAAGTTGTCTATCTGCTGGACCGCAAGGCAGACCACGGCCGCCCCTAAGACCAACGTTCCGGACCCACCGGTCAGGAAGGCCACTAAGGTCGCGGCGATGAAACCTATCAAGGGGCCGAAGTAAGGTATTATGTTAGCTGCTCCTTCTATCGCCCCGACTAAGATGAAGTAAGGAAGGTCTATGATAGCAAAACCTATGGTAGCTAAGATCCCGACCGCCGCGGCCTCCAGGACCTGTCCCCTTATGTATCCTCCTATCTGCCTATCTATCCTCCAGATCAAATTTAGGGTCATCTCGAAGTACCGGTTGGGGACCAACTGTACGAGGGCGGTCTTAAACCTATGGCCGTCCCTGAGGAAGAAGAAGGAGCCGAAAAGTACTATGACTACCAAGGTGAAGGTGGAGATTAAACCCTGCACCCACTCTATACCCTTCTGCACCAGCGTCTCCATGGTCCTTCCGAACCATCCGCTCACCCTATCCCCCAGCTTCTCCGAAAGCCCGGGGACGTAACGGTCCATCATTTCTCCTAAGTCTAAAGCCACCTTCTGGATCCTCGCCTGATAGGTCGGAAAGTTCTGGGCTATCTTCTGGGCTTGGTCCCTGATCACAGGTACGAGCACAGCGATGCCGACCGCCAAGAGGCCGAACATCGCCAGGTAAAGCAGTATTATAGCTGCCGTGCGCGATATACCCATACCCTCCATACGATCCACGAGTGGGCCGAGGATGTAGGAAAGCAGGAAGGCGAAGACCAAAGGAAGGAGGATACCTTTGAAGACCGTAAAGACGACTACGATGAGCACGACGATCGTGCCGAAGATGATAATCCTTCCCCAGGGTACCCTCATCCTTCGACCTCCGAGGTCTTCTTCAGAAGTTCGTTGGTCCTGCGAAGGCGCTCCCCCACGAGGCGAGCCAACGGGAGGACTATCTTGACCCCGAGCCTTGGGTCCCTCTGTATGAGGTCCATAAGGTCGGGCCTGAATATGCCCCAAAGTTCCGTAGGTTCCGTGGCCTAGGCCGTCGCGGACCTCGGAGCCTCGTCCAATAGGGCGAGCTCTC
>DTYS01000163.1 GCA_012961755.1 Candidatus Latescibacterota bacterium | reverse complement strand
GGGAGGGTAGTGATCGTCGACGAGTTCACGGGCAGGCTCATGCCCGGAAGGAGGTTCAGCGACGGGCTACACGAGGCCTTGGAGGCGAAGGAGGGTGTGGAGGTCCAAAGGGAGACCCAGACTTTGGCTACCATAACGATCCAGAACTTCTTCAGGATGTACTACAAGCTCGCGGGGATGACGGGCACCGCCGAGACCGAGGCACAGGAGTTCTGGGACATATACAAGCTCGAGGTAGTGGTCGTTCCCACGAACAAGCCCGTAAGGAGGATAGATTACGACGACTTCATATACAGGACCAAGAGGGAAAAATATAACGCGATAATAGAGGAGATAGAGCGCCTCCACAGGAAGAACCTTCCAGTGCTCGTGGGGACCATATCGGTAGAAGTGTCCGAGACCCTAAGCAGGATGCTCAGGAGGAGGGGCATACCCCACCAGGTCCTGAACGCGAAGTACCACCAGAGGGAAGCGGAGATAGTAGCGATGGCCGGCCAGCCGGGGGCGGTTACTATAGCCACGAACATGGCCGGGAGGGGCACAGACATAAAGCTCGGCCCGGGGGTCGTGAAATGTCCCGAGGGTCACCAGTGCGCCCTCGTGCCCGACCCGAACGATGACTCCCCCTTGTGCCCCTACTTCAGGGAGCTTAAATGCAGGGAGGACGTGCCCTGTGGCCTCCACATAGTCGGCACTGAAAGGCACGAGGCCAGGAGGATAGACAGGCAGCTGAGGGGCCGTGCGGGTAGGCAGGGGGACCCGGGGGCCTCGAGGTTTTTCATATCGTTGGAGGACGACCTAATGCGCCTCTTCGGCTCCGAACGCATAGCTACTATAATGGATAAGATGGGGGCCAAGGAGGGTGAGGTCATAACCCATCCTCTGGTGACCAAGTCCATAGAGAGGGCGCAGAAGAGGGTGGAACAGAGGAACTTCGAGATAAGGAAGAGGCTCCTGGAATATGACGACGTTATGAACCGCCAGAGGGAGGTGATATACGGGAGGAGGAAGAGGATACTCTTGGCCGAGGACCTGGAGGATGAGATACGCACCATAATCGAGGATGTGGTGGCGGACATCGTGGAGGCACATACGAACTCGAAGCCCCGGGAGGATTGGGACTTGGAGGGGCTAAGGAGGGAGTTCAGGGAGATCTTCCTCATAGAGCCCAAGGTGGACGGGCAGATAGACCTCCAGACCTTGGAGGAGGCCCTCTTCCAGGCCGCATGGGAGCTTTACGAGAGGAGGAGGGCCTTGTTCGACCCCGAACAGATCAAGCAGTTCGAGAGGATGGCACTTCTGAGCGCGATAGATGACCTCTGGAAGGAACACCTGTACGAGATGGACCTTTTAAGGGAGGGTATAAGCCTCAGAGCTTACGGTCAGAGGGAGCCCCTCGTAGAATACAAGAGGGAGGCCTTCGAGATGTTCGAAGACCTCGTGGCGAGGATGGACAGGGAGGCAACGAAGGCCCTGTTCTGGATTCCGGTGCAGGAGTTCGAGGAGCCCCGTTGGCTCAGGAGGCGCCGTAGGGGAGGGGAAAGGCTCATACACGAGGAGGCCACGGGAATGGGCTTCAAGGTTCCCTCAGCGGCCCCACCTCCTGTCGTGCCCGTGGAGGCCACAGCACCCGGAGTGGTCGAGGTTCCGGAGCCCCCTAAGAAGCCCTCGCCCGTCCGGGTCGGGAAGAAGGTCGGAAGGAACGATCCTTGCCCCTGCGGAAGCGGGAAGAAGTATAAAAATTGTTGCGGCAGGCAGATCTGGCGTAAGGAGACGACTTAGGAGGGCACTAACTGCGAGGATCTGGTGGAAGTTCTGCGGGAGATACGCTCCGTGGGCATAGCTGCCAATCCCGGAAAGTCGGATGTGCCGGAAGTGGTGAGGAAGTTCCTCGGACTCCTGAGGAGGCGAGGCCTGGCATGTCTTTTAGAGGAGGGCCTCGGGGACCTGTTCCCCGGGACGGAGGTCGGGGACCTCGGAGGAACCGATCTAGTAGTCGCAATAGGCGGTGATGGGACCATCCTGCGCACCGCGAGGGAGCTCCGGGGGACCGGCGTGCCGATATTGGGGGTGAACCTGGGGAGGCTCGGGTTCCTGGCCGAAGTCCCAGCGGACAGGCTCGAGGAGGCCTTCGAGGAGGTCCTGGACGGAAAGGTCCAAGTGGAGGAAAGGACGGGACTTTCGGCCTACGCCGAGGGGGAGG
>DTYS01000162.1 GCA_012961755.1 Candidatus Latescibacterota bacterium | reverse complement strand
GAAGGTTGGTGCAGAGGTCGGACGATAGGCCGGGGACGATAAAGAAGAGGTTGAGGGTCTACAGGGAGAAGACCGAACCGCTCAGGGCCTTCTACCTTAAAAGGGGGATCTGGGCCGAGGTGGACGGGGTCGGGGATGCGGACGAAGTATTCGGGAGGATAAGGAAGGCTTTGGAAGGATGATATTCATCCGCGAGGACTGGGAGGTAGAGAAGATAAGGCAGAGCGCCCTATTGGCATGGGAGGTTCTGAACTCTCTTGAACCTTTAATGGTGCCGGGGACCACGACGAAGGAGATAGATCAGGAGGCGGCCAGGCTCATAAGGGAGCGTGGTGGAAGGCCGACGTTTTTAGGTTACAGGGGATATCCAGCGAACATCTGTGTCTCCATAGACGATGAGGTGGTGCACGGAGTTCCAGGGGACAGGAGGTTGGAGGAGGGACAGTTGGTGAGCGTGGACCTAGGGGTCACGTACGATGGGTACGTAGGAGATGTTGCCAAGACCTTCCTGATTGGCGACGTTCCTCCCGAGAAGGTTACGCTCGTCTTGGAGACGGAGAGGGCACTTTGGAAGGGCATAGAGCAGGCTGTGGAGGGGAACAGGTTGGGAGACATATCTTCGGCGATACAGAGGCACGTTGAGTCGTGCGGATATTCCGTCGTGAGGGAACTTACGGGACATGGGGTGGGAAGGGAGCTGCACGAGGACCCTCAGGTGCCGAACTTCGGAAGGCCCCGTACGGGCCCGAGGCTCCGGGAGGGGATGGTGCTGGCGATAGAGCCCATGGTGGCTATGGGGGCCCCCGATGTCCTGACCGACCCGGACGGATGGACGGTGCGCACCAAGGACGGCCTCCCCTCCGCCCACTTCGAACACACCGTCGTGGTCCGCAGGGGCCGTGCCGAGGTGCTTAGCCTCCCGGAGGGACATGCCTAAGGAGAAGCCGATACAGGTGGAAGGCACGGTGGTGGAGGCTCTGCCGAACGCCAACTTCAGGGTGGAGCTGGACACCGGACACAGGGTCCTGGCGCACGTGTCCGGGAAGATGAGGATGCATTTCATCCGCATCCTCCCGGGGGACAGGGTCCTGGTGGAGCTTTCACCCTACGACCTCACGAGAGGGAGGATAGTGTTCAGGTACAAGTGAGAGGAGGGGACTTATGAAGGTCCGTCCCTCTGTCAAGAGGATATGTGTGCACTGTAGGATAGTGCGCAGGAGAGGGATAGTGTGGGTGATATGCAAGAACCCTAAGCATAAGCAGAGGCAAGGTTCCTAAAGGGGGTGAGACCTTGGCGAGGATAGCCGGAGTGGACCTTCCCAGGGACAAGCGGGTGGAGATAGCTTTAACGTACATCTACGGCATAGGCCGTTCGCTCGCCCAGAGGATATTGGAGGCCACAGGAGTGGACCCGGACACGAGGGTCAAGGACCTGACGCCGGAGGAGATAGTACGCCTCAGGCAGGAGATAGAGAAGTACAAGGTAGAGGGGGCCCTGAGGAGCGAGGTTGCAATGAACATAAAAAGGCTCATGGACATAGGGTGTTACAGGGGCATAAGGCACAGGCTCGGGCTGCCGGTCCGGGGCCAGCGTACGAGGACCAACGCCAGGACGAGGAAGGGCCCCCGCAGGCCGATAGGTAGGGGGAAGAAGAAATAAGGAGGTGGCACCTTGGTACAGCAGAGGAGGAGGGGTCGCCGTAGGGAACGTAAGACAGTGGACCCCGTTGGGGTAGCTCACGTGAAGGCGACCTTCAACAACACGATAGTGACCATAACCGACCTTCAGGGGAACGTGGTAGCCTGGTCCTCGGGCGGCAAGATAGGGTACAAGGGGGCGAGGAAGGGTACCCCGTTCGCGGCTCAGTTGGCCGCCGAGGACGCTGCCAAGGAAGCTATGGCGATGGGGATGAAGAAGGTCGAAGTGAGGATAAAGGGACCGGGCGCCGGGAGGGAGACGGCGGTCAGGGCGCTTCAGGCCGCAGGTCTGGGGATAACGGCGATAAAGGATGTGACGCCCATACCTCACGATGGGTGTCGTCCTCCCAAGCGTCGTAAGGTTTAATGAGGAGGCGATATGGCCAGGTACACAGGGCCGAGCTGTAGGTTGTGCCGGAGGGAGGGGGTGAAGCTTTTCTTGAAGGGTGAAAGATGCGTCTCCCCGGCCTGCTCCTTCGAACGCAGGGGGTTCCCTCCAGGGCAACATGGCAGGACGACTCAGCAGAAGCTCTCTACGTACAGCCTTCAGCTCAGGGAGAAGCAGAAGCTCAAGAGGATATACGGAGTTCTGGAGACACAGTTCAAAAGATACCTCGAGATGGCGGAGAGGATGCCGGGTAACACCGGGGAGAACCTTCTACAGCTCCTGGAGATGAGGTTGGACAACGTGGTATACAGGCTCGGCTTCGCCCCCTCTCGGAAGGCCGCTAGACAGCTTGTAGCACATGGACACTTCCTGGTGAACGAGCGCAAGGTGGACATCCCCTCGTACCTGGTCTCGCCGGGGGATGTCGTGAGGGTAAGGGACGAGAGCAGGGATTTGGCCATAATACATGCCTCCCTGCGGCGGGTGAGGGGCAGGGAGCTTCCTTGGCTTCAGTTGGACAAGTCTAAGCTCAGCGGTACGGTCGTGGAGATACCGAAGAGGGAGGATATCCCAACCCCCGTGCAGGAACGCTTGGTGGTGGAGTTCTACTCGAGATAGGGTCCTATTTGCGAGGTGGCAAGAATGGAGCTTAAGGACTTCTGTATGCCCAGTGCCGTGGAGATAGAGAGTTCCACCAGAAGCCCCACCTATGGGAAATTCATCGTACAGCCTCTTGAGAGGGGCTTCGGTACAACCTTGGGGAACGCCCTGAGGAGGGTGCTGTTGTCCTCCATAGAGGGCTCGGCGATAAAGGCTATAAGGATAGATGGGGTCCAGCACGAGTTTTCCACGATACCTGGGGTCCTGGAGGACGTTCAGGAGATAATCCTGAACCTTAAGGAGGTAAGGCTGAAGCTTTACGGAGATGGGGAGAGGACCCTGGTCGTGGATAAGGAGGGAGCTGGTGAGCTGAAGGCAGGGGATCTGGAGGTGGATCCCACGGTGAGGGTGCTCAACCCGGAGCACCACATAGCCACCCTCTCGGAGGATGCGAGGTTCAGGGCGGAGATATTGGTGGGGAAGGGGAGGGGTTACGTGCCCGCAGAGGAGAACAAGCGGCCGGATCAACCTATAGGCACGATAGCGATAGATGCTATATACTCCCCGGTGAGGCGTGTGAACTATTACACCGAGAACACCAGGGTCGGAAGGAGGACGGATTACGACAGGCTTATATTGGAGGTCTGGACGGACGGGACCGTGAGCCCCGAAGAGGCCGTTTCCTCGGCCGCCGAGATATTGATGGAGCACCTCAGGTTCTTCTCCAGCTTCAAGCTCGTGGAGAGGGGAGGGAAGAAGATACCGGACGAGGAGGTGGAGAGGATGAGGAGGATATTGAATATGAGCGTGGACGACCTTGAGCTCTCCGCGAGAGCAGCCAACTGCCTCCGGACAGCGGGGATATATAAGCTGAAGGACCTCGTTCAGAAGACCGAACAGGAGATGTTGAGGTACAGAAACTTCGGAAAGAAGTCACTTCAGGAGCTTTCGGAGAGCTTGAGGCGGTACGGATTGCGTTTCGGAATGGATCTGACACCTTACCTTACTCCGGAGGAGAGGGGACAGCTCAAGGCCGAGGAGGCAAGGAGGAGCGATGAGGCACAGGAAGAAGGGGAGGAAGCTGAACAGGACGGCCTCACATCGTAGGGCGCTTTTGGCCAACCTCGTGATGGCCCTCTTCGAGCATGGTTCTATAGAGACGACGTTGGCCAAGGCTAAGGAGGCCCGTCCTTTGGCCGAGAAGCTTATAACGCTCGCCAAGCGGGGGGACCTCGCAGCACGGAGGAGGGCGTTGAGAGTTGTTAAAGATAAGTCTTTGGTATACAAATTGTTCAATCAACTTGCCCCCAGGTTCGTGGACAGGCAGGGAGGGTACACCCGCATCGTGCGTCTGGGACAGAGGACGGGGGATGGAGCACATATGGCCGTCCTGCAGCTTGTGGAGGCTAAGGCCGAGGAGGGTTGAGCGTAGGTTTTCGTCAGCCCAAGCCCTAGGGGCTTGGGTTTTTTTTTGAGGGGAAGGGTATTGACATAAGTCCTATAAAAGCTTATATTCTCAGACGGAGAGGAACCTTCAAAGGAAAGGAGGGGAAAGGTGAGCAAGGTCTACTTCGACGTAAGGGATGTGGCCAAGGCGTTGAGGTTAGGGTTCAGCGGCAAGAAGATGGCGTTGGGGTTCGTGGGGGTGGTGGTCGGGTATATAGGTTACGCCATCCTCTGCTACTTGGCCCTATCGGCCGGAGGATATCCCTTCGGGGAGCTTTGGGCCAGGTACAGGTTTTACCCGTGCGTAGCGGGGACCTCCCTGCCCTGGTACAGCTGGGTGATATATGGGATAGGGGTGGCGTTTTTGGTCCTGGTGCTCTTGGCCACGGCAGCGGGGATAATTAAGATAGCTTACCAACAACTTAAGGGGGACGAGTTCTATTCCTTAGGGGACGCCAAGAAGTTCCTGAGGAAGAATTGGAAGGCCGCTGTCGTTTCTCCCTGGATCATATTGGCGGTCTTCGCCTTTTTGATAGTCGTCGGGATAATAATCGGGCTTCTGGGAAGGATACCCTATGTAGGAGAGCTCGGATTCAGCCTGGGACTTCCCGTGGTCTTCGGTGGAAGCCTGTTCGCCGTCTTCACTGCCGTGGTCTTCGGCTTCTCCCTTATGCTCTCCCCCGCCGTGGTAGGGACGGCGGAAGAGGATACCTTGGAGACTATAGTCCAAACGTTCTCCACGGTCTGGAACCAGCCCTGGAGGCTCGTGCTCTACGAGGTGCTCCTGGGGATATACGTCGTGTTGGCGACCGCCCTCTTTGGAGCGTTCACGGTGGCGTCCCTGTGGCTTGTGCATTGGATCTGTGGGCTACTGATGGGGGACAGTATAGTCAAGCTCACCTCGGTGGCGTTGAATTACCTTCCCCACTCCGGGTTCTGGTCCACCGTCTGGGCGAAGCTCGGCTGGCTCCCCCTAAGGGAGGGGGCTGAAATAACCAGGGCCACCGTGCAGGTCTCGGGTGTGATAGGAGGAATATGGCTCGCACTTATACTCGGCTTCGTGCTCTCGTACGGGTGGACGAGTTGGGCCGTCGGGCAGGGGGTGATATATCTGGTGCTGAGGTACAAGAAGGACCAGGAGAACCTGTTGGAGAGGAAGGAGAAAGAAGAAGTCGAGGAGGCTAAGGAAACGGAGAAGGAGGAGGAAGGTACCGAAGGAAGCTCATCGGAAGGCTGAAACTTCCAAGGCCGCCGGAGGTCGGCGGCCTCTTTCTTTTTGCGGGAGTCCAGGGATGTTGGCCGTCGTGCTCGCTTCGGTCCTCTGGAATTCCGCCTTCGGCGTGCCATGTGGGGGAGGTGGGGATAGAGGCATCTTGAGGCCGCAGGGGAGGCATCATGTCGTGGTCCTGTTCGCCACGTTCGCAGGCTCGCCATACGAAGATGGGCCCCTTCCCAGATTTTCGGAGGATCTGTTCGACCCGGAGCTCGAAGGGAGCTTCTCTCACTTCTTCCGGGAGATGTCCGGAGGGAAGCTCGAGGTGGAGGGCGATGTTATACCTAAGGTCTACTCGTCGGAGGGCCCGGCGGAGGACTACATATCCCGAGAACCCGACCGGGAGGGGAGGTACGGGGAGTTTAACCGGGAGGTCCTGAGGGAGGTCGACAGGGAGGTGGACTTCGGACTCTACGACAACGACGGGCCGGACGGGGTTCCCAATTCAGGGGACGACGATGGGTTCGTGGACTTCCTCTTCGTGAACGTCCTGGGGGCTCCCGAGGAGGGGTTCCTCTACAGGAAGGCTACCGGCATAGGGTCCTTAGGTTTGGATGACCCCTTCGTGACGGACGACCCGGGAGGGCCGTACGGGCACATACTCATAGGGCGGGGTTCCACCCAGAGGGTCTGGGCGTTCTCCCAGGCGGTCGGAGTTATGGCCCACGAATACGGTCACTTCTTAGGCCTGGAGGACCTGTACGACACTTCGTTCCTCATCAGGCCCCACCAACCTCCGGAGGAGGACGGGGCAGGGATAGGTTCCTGGGGATTGATGGGATGGGGAGGAACGGGATGGAGGGGAGACGATGCCCCGGCGTCCATGTGCGCATGGAGCTTAGAGAAGCTCGGATGGGCCGAAGTATTGACCATCACCCACGACACCACCGTAACTTTCGAACCCGTGCGCCTCTCCCGCAAGATCTACAAGATACCGATGACTGAGGACGAGTATTTCCTCGTAGAATACCGTCGTGCGAGGGACAGTTACTACGACAGAAACATACCTGCCGATGGGCTTCTCATATGGCATATAGACCTTACGGGGAACAACGGCAACGAGTTCCACAAGCTCGTGGATCTGGAATGTGCCGACGGGCTATACGACGACAGAGGATATCCCGGAGGTGAGGTCCCCGACCCAGAGGGAGGTATGGACAACTTAGACTTCTGGTCCCACGACGAAGTTTACAGGAGGGCCCATTCGGGGAACAGGGGGGACGCGACGGACGTGTACGACGGTGTCAAGTTCAGGGAATTCTCGGCCTTCACGAACCCCTCCTCGAACGGATACTACTTAGAGGATACTAAGGCGTTCCAGAGGGTATCTACGGGGATGGCCATAAGGAACATAAGGAGGGAAGGGGAGGATATGGCCGCCGAGGTTTTCGTGCGCCATTGGTCCGGACCGATCGTTGGGGATGTGGTCTGGTCCGGGGAGGTCAGGGTCTTCGGAGATGTGTGGATAGAGCCCAAGGGGAGCATCACCCTCCTTCCGGGAGCTCATATCTCCTTCCGTCCGGGGGACGAGGTCGGAGGGGGGAAGGAGCCGGGGAGGAGCGAAGTAAGGGTCTTAGGGGTTATGAGGACGAAGGAGAGGAGATGGTACGGTGCGCCGTCCGTGACGATAGGGGACGAGGATACGTCCTGGACGGGGATAGTGGTAGAGGGCAAGGGGATCTTGGACCTTTCGAACGTCTCCATAAGGGGGGCAAGGTGGGGCGTGAGGGGAAGGGGAGGTTCGGGAAGGGTGAGGCTGAGTTGGTCCACACTTTCGGGGAACGAGAAGGCGATGGAGGTCGAGGATTGGGAGGGAAGGGTAGAGCTTTCCGGATGTTCGGTAAGGAGGAACGGAGGGGGTCTTCACTTGGATGCTAAGGAAGTCTTCGTCGAGAATACAGCGTCCTACCTGAACGAGGGGATAGGATTCTCAATATCCGCTGATTTCTTAGTATTTCGGTCCTCCGGGGCGGTAGAAAACGGAGGAGGACTCAGGCTCGAAGGATGCGTAGAGGCCAGGATCCTCGGTTCCACGTTCAGGAACAACGCAGGTGTCGGCTTAGAAGTTACGGGCGGAAAGGTAGAAGCTTCGGATCTGGAGATAGAAGGAAACGGTGGGGGTGGGATGATGGCCGAGGATGCGGAGATATCGCTCAAGGGCTTCCGCTTCAGCTCTAACCAAGGCTTCGGGCTCAGGGCCGTAAGGTGTTCGGGAGAGGTGGTGGACGGGAAGTTCTCGGGGGAGGACATCGCGATGTGGTGTACCTCCTCCCCGATGGAGGTGCACAAGGTCGTGTTCAAGGGAAACGAACTGGCCCTCATATGTGACGACGTCCCTCTGCCGCTCCTTTCGTTCAACAGTTTCTTGGGAAATGTCTTAGGTGCTCGCAACATATCCTCGGACGTTTTGGACCTCAGGAACAACTGGTGGGGGACGAGGTCGGCCCCGGAGGTATCGGCGAAGTTGGAGGGCCCCGTCGAGTGGAGTCCGTTCCTTACGTCCGACCCCATGAGGCAGATAAGGGTCAGGTTCGGGGAAGCTTTCCCTAACCCTTCGTCGGGGGAGATGTCCTTCCCGTTCCAGATCCCCTGGGCGGCCGGCGGGGGTTGTAGGGTGAGGATTACGGTCTGGGATATATGGGGTAGGATGGTGAAGGTCCTGGAGGATAGGACCTTCGGTCCGGGATATCATATAGTCCGTTGGGACGGAAGGGACGAGGGTGGGAGGAAGGTAGCCTCGGGGAGGTATGTAGTGGAGTTCGTCACGTACGGCCCAGAGGGGTTCGTGAGCTTTCGCAGTGGATCGGTCCTGTTCTTAGTAAGATGATGCGCAAGGTCCTGCTCTGGCTCCTGGCCTTAGGGTGCTCGTATTACTCCTTCTCGGGGGGGGGGCTTCCTCCGTACATTAGGACGGTCTCGGTCCCTCCCTTCGAACCTGGAGAGGTGCAGGTCGTCGTGCCCGGGATGGAGGAGGAATTGGCCAGGGCCGTGGTGGACACCCTGTTAGCAGGTACGTCCTTGAAGGTGGTCGGAGGGGGTGCGGACGCGGTTTTGGAGGGGAAGGTGGTCTCGGTGAGGGAGGAACCCTTTACCTATACTCCGGACGAGATGGCGAAGCAATGGAGGCTCAGCATCATTTTGAGGATAAGGTTTGAGGATGTAGTTAAACATAAGGTTCTATGGGAAGATGAGCTTACGGTGTGGGGGGTGTACAAGGAAGGGGAAGGAAGGGAGGGAGCTATGGAGGAAGCCAAGAGGATGTTGGCCGAGGAGGTCGCAGGACGCATGTTGGGAGGATGGTGATGAAGCCGAAGGTAGTGATAGTCGGAGCGGGAAGGGCGGGAGGGGCGCTCGCTTTAGCGCTCAGGGAGGCGAGATACGATATAGCCGGGATAGCGAGCAGGAGCATGGAATCTGCGAGGATGTTGGCGGAGCTGGTGGGGACGGAGGTTTATTCCGACAGACCAGAGGACCTGGTCCCCTGGGGGGACCTGGTGATCCTTTCGGTCCCCGACGGCGCCATATCTT
>DTYS01000161.1 GCA_012961755.1 Candidatus Latescibacterota bacterium | reverse complement strand
CTGGACCAAGATCATGGCCACGGGCTTGCCCACGATGTTGCTCCTACCGACCACGACGACGTGCTTCCCTCCTATCTCTATCCCGCTCCTTAGGAGAAGCTCCTGTATGCCGTGGGGTGTGCATGGAAGGAACCCGGGCTTGCCTATCATAAGCTTTCCGACGTTCACCGGATGGAAGCCGTCCACGTCCTTGTCCGGGTCTATATTATAGAGCACCTTCTCCACGTCGATGTGCTCGGGCAGTGGGAGCTGGACGAGGATCCCATGGACCTCCGGGTCCTCGTTGAGCCTGGATATGAGCCCGAGGAGTTCCTCCTCCGGGTAGTCGGCCGGGAACCGGTAGGTTTCGGAGCGTATTCCCACCTGTTCGCAGGCCCTGCCCTTGTTGCGGACGTAGACCTGGGAGGCAGGGTCGTCCCCCACGAGTACAACGGCGAGTCCGGGGGTTATCCCATGCTCCTCCTTGAGGGCCCTTATCTCCTCCGCGATCTCCGTCCTCATCTCCTGAGCTACCTTGTTCCCGTCCAAGATCTTGGCTGCCATGACATCCTCCCTAAGGTTAAAGTTCCGACCTTTTCATCTCTATCACCCTCTTAGCCTTGCCCGAGGTCCCCTCCAGGGTCTTGGGCTCGACGAGCCTGACCCTGACGCTTATCCCGAGGGCCTCCTCCAGGGCGTCCCTCACCTCCCTCTCTAAGGCCTCGAGCTTCCTTATCTCGTCGGAGAACATCTCCTCTCCCACCTCCACCCATACCTCGAGCTCGTCCAGGACCCCGCTCCTGTCCACGACGAGCTGGTAGTGGGGGGTCGTGCCCCCTATGGCCATGAGGACGCTCTCGACCTGGGAGGGGAAGAAGTTCACCCCACGGATTATTATCATGTCGTCCGTCCTGCCGCTCACCCTCTCCATCCTTACGTGGGTCCTCCCGCAGGGGCAGGGGTCGTAGATGAGGCGAGTTATGTCCCCGGTGCGGTACCTTATGAGAGGTAGGGCTTCCTTGGTTATCGTCGTGAGCACGAGCTCCCCCTGCTCGCCTGGGGGCAGGACCTCCCCCGTCTCCGGGTCGACCACCTCGGGGATGAAGTGGTCCTCCGCTACGTGAAGCCCGGCCTTTTCCTCGCATTCCCCCGAGACCCCAGGCCCCATGACCTCGGAGAGGCCGTAGTTGTCCGTGGCCGAGATGCCCATGCGCTCCTCTATCCGCTTCCTCATTTCCTCGCTCCAGGGCTCCGCCCCGAAGAGCCCGACCCTGAGGGAAAGCTCGGCCGGGCTCACCCCCATCTCTTCCATCTTCCCGGCCATGAAGAGGGCGTAGGACGGGGTGCAGAGGAGCCCCGTCGTGCGGAAGTCCTTCATGATCCTTATCTGTCGTTCGGGATTTCCCCCCGATATAGGTATCACCGTGGCCCCTATAAGCTCAGCTCCGTAGTGGAACCCCAGGGCCCCCGTGAACATGCCGTAATCGAAGGCTATCTGGATTACGTCCTCCCTCCCCACGCCACCTGCCACGAGGACCCTTGCCGTAAGCTCGCTCCAGTGCCTCAGGTCGTTGGCGGTGTACCCCACGACCGTGGGGAAGCCGGTCGTCCCGGTGGAGGAGTGGAGGCGGACTATGTCCCTGAGGGGAACAGCGAACATCCCGTAGGGATAGTTCCTCCTCAGGTCCTCCTTAGTAGTGAAGGGGAGGTTCGCGAGGTCGGACAGGGAAGTGAGGTCCTCAGGGACTATACCCTCCTCGTCGAAGAGCTGGCGGTAGAACGGCACCCTGTGGTAGACCCTGTTAAGGGTGGACTGGAGCCTTTCGAGCTGGAGCTGCTCTATATCCTCCCTCGGTAGGGTCTCGACCTTCTGGTTCCACATCTGAGCTTTCATCCTTCCAGGAACCCACCCCTCCCCTTCCCAAGGTATGCCCTCTTGACCTCCCTGTTGCCCGAGAGCTCCTCCGAAGTCCCCTCCAGCACTATCCTCCCGGCCTCCAGTACGTAGCCCCTGTCCGAGACATCCAGGGCTATCCTCGCGTTCTGCTCCACTAAGAGCACCGTGAGCCCGTCCTCGCTCAGCCTCTTTATCGTCCTGAATATCTCCCTCACGAGCATGGGGGCGAGGCCCAGGGACGGCTCGTCCAATAGCAGGAGCTTGGGGCGGGTCATCAGGGCCTTCGCTATGGCGAGCATCTGCCCTTCCCCTCCGGAGAGGGTCCCCGCTGGCTGGTCGGCCCTCTCCCCGAGGGTCGGAAAGAGGCCGAAAGCGGCCTCGATGTCCCTCTCGATCTCCCTTCTGGGAGCCCTTCTCCTCACGTAAGCCCCGAGCCTCAGGTGGTCCAGGACCGTAAGCTCGGGAAAGAGCTGCCTTCCCTCGGGGACGTG
>DTYS01000160.1 GCA_012961755.1 Candidatus Latescibacterota bacterium | reverse complement strand
CGTAGGGCATCATCCCGGGGGTGGGGAGGAAGGTGGAGAAGGGATAGGGAGCGACGAAGGGCCTGGCCCTGGTGAGCGCGGCAAGGAGCTTTGACTTGCCCGTATTGGGAGGGCCGGCCAAGGCGGCCTGTCCCGCACCCTCCTTCTTTATCCTGTCTATGGGGGAGGACCTCGAGACCTTGGGCTTCCTCCGGGCCTCCTTGGAGAGCTGGGCCAGGCGACGCCTCAGGTACGCATGGAGCTTCTCCGTGCCCTTGTGCTTGGGCATTACGGATATCATCTTCCTTATGGCCTCTATCTTCTCCTGCGGGGTCTTAGCTTGCCTGAACTCCTCTTCCGCCTCGAAGTACTGTGGAGGCAGGTTGGCCGGCATATCCTCAACCCTCCGATAGAACTTCCTGTGCCGCAGCTACCCCCTTCCCGAGTGTTACATCGTACCCCACATCCCTAAGCGCCCTCTCCAAGGCCGCAACGGCCGACAACGTGTCGAAGTCGTCCATGTGCCCTAAATGGGTTATGCGCACGACCTTCCCGGAGAGCCTTTCCTGTCCGCCGGCGAAGGTGACCCCGTACGCCCGGGCCGCCTTGAGGAGGGCCCTTCCGTCCACTCCATCGGGGACCTTCACTATCGTGAGGACGTTCGAAGGACTGCGCGAGAAGAGTTCGAGCCCTAAGGCTACTGCCGCCCTCCTCGTTGCCTCAGCGTGCCTTGCGTGCCTCCTCCAGAGCGACCTTAGTCCCATCTCCCTCAGTATCCTCAGCGACCTCGCCAGGCCCACCACGAGGGAGACCGCCGGAGTGTACGGGGTCTGGCCCTTCGAAAGCGACGAGCGGGCCTTGGCCAAGTCCCAATAGTACTTGGGAAGGTCGGAGCGTTCCGTGGCCTTCCAGGCCCTCTCACTTAAGGAGATGAACGCCAACCCCGGGGGAAGCATGAGCCCCTTCTGCGAACCCGTGAGCACGACGTCCACCTCCCACTCGTCCATGGAGAGGGGGTGGGCACCTAAGGAGGATATCGCGTCCACCACGAGGAGGGCGTCCGCCTCCCTTGCAACCTCCGCCAGGGCCCTCACATCGTGCAGGACGCCCGTGGACGTCTCGCTCTGGGTCGCAAGGATCACCTTGACTTCAGGATGCTCCCTCAGAGCCTTCCTAACATCCTCGGGGTCGACGGCATGTCCCCATTCTACGTCGATCGCCACGTACCTCACCCCGTACGCCTCGCATATCTCCCCCCACCTCTCCCCGAACTTCCCCCCGCGGATCACTAAGGCGGTATCCTCGCGGGAGAACAGGTTGACTACCGCAGCCTCCATGGCCCCCGTGCCCGAGGACGTGAGTATGAGCACAGGGTTTTCCGTCTGGAACAGGTACTTAAGGTCCTCCTGCACTTGGGCGAAGAGCCTTCCGAACTCCTCCGAGCGGTGATGGACCACGGGCTTCGCCATCTCCAGGAGGACCTCCTCCGGAACCATCGTGGGACCAGGCGTGAAGAGCCTCTTCTTCATTTCACCCCCTCGCTCTCCTCAAGGCCTCGGTCAGCAACCTCTTGGAGCCAGCTAAGACCAACTCGGGGTCCTCCCCCGGAAGGGGACGGACCTCTATGCTCACTATGGGAAGCTCCCCTTCGAAGAAGCCTACATCGTGAAGCGCCCTTATGAAATCCTCGACATCCTCCACGCCGTTCGCCCCTCCATCCACCCCGAACCTCGGATGTTTGTCCCCGTAAAGGGGGGACGAAGGCTCGGTCACGCAGTTTCCTACGTGGACGTGGAACAGGAGTTCCCCGGCGATCTGGACGGCGTACCAGGGATCCTCCCTCAGGAGGGGAAGGTGGGAGAGGTCCAAGAGCAGACCTAAGTTGGCCCTATTGACGGCCTCCACGACCTCGACCGCCTCCTCGGTGGGACCCAGGAGCGACCTCTTGTCCACGTCCCTGTCGAAGGTCTCCAGCACGACCTCTATACCGTAATCCCACGCCCTGTCGCAGACCTCCCTGAGGGAACGCACGAGTTGCCTCCTCGCCTCCCGCCTTCCCCCCTCCCCAGGGTCCGGACCTGACATGACCACCAACCTCTTCGCCCCCATCCTTCCGGCCCTCTCTATGTGCCTCCCTATGACCTCCACCGCCCTCCTCCGCTTCCCCTCGTCCGATGCCCCGAGGTCCGCCCCCTCATCCAATACCGCCGGCTGGGCGCAGTAGGTGAGCACCAGTCCCGAGGTCTCCGCCACCTCCCGCACCTCCGACGAAGAAGGGACCTCCGCGACGGAGAAGAAGGGATCTAAGGCCACCCTCCTCAAGGCCTCCGAGGGGGGGAGGTCCGGATAGGCCATGTCCGTCACCAGGCCGAAGAGTTCCATGCTACCTCCCTGCCCGAAACGAGTTATTACAGCCCTTGTTCCTCTATTATGGGCTCCACATCCTTAAGCCATCTGTGCGCAGGGTCGTCGTACGGGATGAGGGTCCTCCCTTCCCCGGCCAAGATCCAAAGGTAGTACAGCCTGTACCCTGGGCCTGCCACGACCGGGTGGTACCCCTTCGGTATGACGACGGTGTCCCCGTCCCCGACCACGTACACCTCGTCTACCTCCCCGTCGTCGGTGTATATCCTCTGTAGCCCGAAGCCCTGGCTGGGGCTGACCTTGAAGAAGTAGACCTCCTCCATCTCGGATTCCTCGGGAGGACGGTCCTCATCGTGGCAGTGGGGAGGAGAGCTGGACCAGTTCCCCGGGGGGTTCACGGTCTCGCCCACGAGGAGGTGCTGTGCCGGGACCTCCTGCCCGACCACATCCTTTACATTCCTCCTCCAATTTAACTTCCCAACCGAACGGACCCTCACCTCCCCGGGGAATATGAGCCTTGGACCTCCCTCGGCTTCGGAGGGTGCCTTGCAGACCGCAACCTCCACATCCCCGACCCCGGTCACCATTACCTGGTTCCCCGGGGGGACGAAGACAGCGTACGCCTCCCCCGAGAACACGTCCTTCCTCTCACCTATCCCTTCGTAGACCTCGACCCCGGCCCGGACCGTGCATCTCCCTCCCAGTATCACTAAGACCGCCTCCTTGGCCTCTGCATCCCACCCGTATTCCTCCCCATCCCCGAGCCTCAGAAGCCCGAACTCTATGAACTTCGTCCTCGGGTCCCCTTCGGGCACTATCGGGACGAACCCGTGTCCCCCTTCAGCCCTTATGTGCCAGTCCATCCGACCTCCTACCTCTCAGGCATGGCGTACCTGCTCTGTTCTAAGTAACTTGCTGCATATCCGGATGCGTAACCTGATGCGTAGCCCTTAGATGTATCCGCCACCTCCCCCTGAAGCTTCCTAAATATCCAGAGTTCCCTTTCAGCCTCTTTCCTCCTCCCGAGCTTGAGGAGAAGCCTCCCCAAGTTATAGTGGGCTGCCGTGTTTCGGGGGGCAAGCTCCACGACCTTCCTGAACGCCTTTACGGCCTCCTCGGCCCTGTCCATCTTATCGTACAGGACACCGAGGTTGTAGTACGAATAATGGTCCTGCGGGTCCAGGCTCACAACCCTCTCGAAGAGCCCCGCCGCTTCCGGGTACCTACCTTGGGTCCTGTAGACGAGCCCAAGTACATATAAGGCCTTCCTCTGGTCCTTGGCCTCGTTTAACACCCCCTCCAGGACCCTTTCCGCCTGTCCGAGTTGACCCGCCCGGTAGAGCGCTATGCCGAGGTTTAAGCGGGCCTTAAGGTACCCTGGATCGGACTTAAGTGCCTTCCTGAAAGCCTCCGCGGCGTCCTGCGGTCTGTCCTGCTCCAGTAGCTTCACTCCCTGGGCGTTGAGCCTCCTGGCCTCGCTGATATCCACCTTCTTCACACATCCGAGGGCGAGGACGGACAACGTTAGCGTTAACGTCAGCCTCATGGATACCTCCGCGGTTGAAAGAGGAGATTACGGCAGGGCGGACTCGAGGACTATCGTGTTTACCCGAAGTCATGCCACCGGCAAAGACGATATTGGGACCTTCCTTCCCTCCTTAGCCGACATGTAAGCCCCCTCCAACACCTTCATATTATACCACCCGGCCTCGCCGGGCACAAGGGGTTCCTCCTCACCTCCCACCACCCTCGCAAGATGTTCGGCTATCTCCCGGTAGAGGTCCGCAGGTGGAACCTCCACGACCTTACCTCCGTAAGTTATCCTCCAGCCCTGAGTGTGGGGGGATTCGGCCTCCACGAAGGCAGAACCTTTGGTCCCATATACCTCTAAGAACTTCCCCATCCCTGGCACCCCGAAGCTCACGAAGGCCTCCCCGAAGCCCCCTCCCGCAAACTTCAACCCCACGTGGGCAGTGTCCTCCACGGGCCAGGAGAACCTCCTGTTCCCGACCTGGGCCCAGACCTCCTCGACCTCGCCGAAGAGGAAGCTGAGGAGGTCCAGTGCGTGCGAACCTATGTCCATGAGCACCCCACCTCCCGATAGCCTCGGGTCCAGCCTCCACTCGCCCGGCCTCCTCGGAGCGTACTTCAAAAGCTGCACCCTCGCTAAGACCAGCTCGCCGAGCTCGTTTAAGATCTCCCTTAAGGCACGGATCCCCGGATGGAACCTGAGCACGAAGGCCAACATGAGCACGACCCCTGCCCTCCTACAAGCCTCCACCATCTCCTCAGCCTCGGCGGAATTCAGGGCCATGGGCTTCTCGCACAGCACGTGCTTCCCGGCCTCTGCAGCTCCGAGCACGAACTCCCTGTGGAGGTAGACCGGGGTTGCCACGTGGACCACGTCTACCTCGGGGTCCTCGAGGACCCCCTCTGCCCTGTCGTACCATGCCTCGGCTTCGAACTTCCGAGCTATGCTTTCCGCCCTTTCTATATCCCTCACCATGACCGCCCTGAGGCGGGCACCCTTGGCCTTAATTATACCGGGGATCGTCCTCCTTTTAGCGACGCCCCCAGCCCCTATTATCCCCCACCTGAGCATCTATCCCTCCGGGGTACGACATCGGGTCCCCCGTTCACTGTCGGGCTCGGAGGAATCCAGCTTAAGGATACCAAATTCTTCCTGCTCGGTCAAGGGGAATTCCACCTTCTTGACTTTCCTGACGGATTTACTTATATTACGATCGTTTTGATCAATAAAATAACAAAAAGATCATAATAGTGATCATATCGTTCCAATGAACGTGTGCTGACGGCATTCAGGGAGGAACGATGGGATTGGGGTTCAGCGGGAGGAAGGAGGTGATCTTAGGCGAGATAAAGAGGAAGGGGAGGGTCTCCATCCCGGAGCTCTCCACCCTTTTGGGAGTTTCCCAGGTGACGGTGAGGCGGGACCTCCAGCGCCTGGAAAGGGAGGGTTACGTAGTCAAGACGTACGGGGGGGCCGTAAGCACGGACAGGGTTGCGTTCGAATTCTCGTTCCAGAAGAAGCTTCAACGGAACGTAGCCGAGAAGGAGCGCATAGGCAGGTACGCCGCGGGGCTCGTGGAGGATGGGGAGGCCATATTCTTGGACAACGGCACCACCACCCTCCAGATAGCCTATAACCTCAGGACGAGGCGCAACATAAAGGTGGTCACGAACTCCCTGTGCGTAGTATACGCTCTCGAGCCTGCGGAGGGAATAGAACTCATCCTCTTGGGCGGGATCGTGAGACGTGGCTGGAACGACCTCTACGGGCCGCTTACCGAGAAGGCCATAGCGGAACTCCACGTAGACAAAGCCTTCGTGGGAGCGGACGGGGTCTCCTCCGAGGCAGGCTTTACGGCCGCCGACCTCCGCACTGCCCGGCCGACCGAGTTGGTGGTCAGGTCGGCCAAGAAGGTGATCGCCGTAGCCGACCACACCAAGGTCGGTCGGGTGGCCTTCGTGCGTTTCGCTTCCTTAGAGGATGTGGATATGTTGATAACCAGCCGGGGGATAGGGGAGGAGGAAATAAGGGAATTGGAACAGGAGGGGTTAAAGGTGATCGTGGTATGACCGAATCCTCGTACTCCTCGACGAACCAGATCACGGCCCTGTCTGCCACATAAATGGGAACATAGATGACCATTAGACCGCTATCTTATAAAGGACCTCCCCGGCAAGCACAGAAGGAGCAAAGGCCAGAGGACAAAGGGAAGGCGGTTCTTCAGGCTGGTCCGGGCTGCGAAGACCGAGCTTCTGGACAGGTGTGACTCTAGGAGGAAGAGATGAGCGCTGGTAAAGAGCTCAGGATGGGAAGGCTCTTTAACCCAGAAAGCAGGCGCATGGTTCTTGTGACGCTGGACCACGGGATATGCATAAAGCCGATGAAAGAGATAAACGACCCTGCTTCAGTAGTACGCAGGCTCGTTGAGGGCGGAGCGGATGCGGTCCTTCTAACCCCAGGGATAGCCAAGATCGTATACAAGGAGCTTGTGGGAACCGACACCTCCCTGATGTTGAGGATAGACGGCACGGCTACATCCATAGGGCCGGATCTCACGAACGATGAACTTATATGCTCTGTCGAGGAGGCCATGAGGCTAGGTGCGGATGCTGTTGCCACCTTCGGTGTCATAGGGGTCCCCAGAGAGGCCCAGCTCTCCAGGAAGATAGGCACGACAGCTGAAGAATGCGACAAGTGGGGGATGCCGATGATGACGGAGATGGTCCCCTCCGAGATACTCTCCCACCAGTTCGAGGACAGGGCCAAGAGGAGGTGGCCCTCCGACCCAGAGGTCGTCAAATTCTCGGCCAGGGTAGCAGCGGAGCTCGGTGCCGACATCGTCAAGGGATACTACACCGGTGACCCGAAGACCTTCAGGGAGGTGATAGAGTACTGCCCAGTGCCCTACGTTGTGCTTTCCGGCCCTGCCTCAGGAGACCCAGAGCTCTTTCTCAGCTTCGTTCGGGAGGCAGTGGACTGCGGAGCCTCCGGGGTCTCGGTCGGAAGGAACGTATGGACCTACAAGGACCCTGCAGCCATCACCCGTGCCCTGTGCCGTATAGTCCACGAGGATGCCTCTGTGGAGGAGGCTATTGAGGAGCTGAAAGGAGGAAAAGATGCAAGACAATAAGCCCAAAGCAGCTTTGGTTCCCTTCGGATATCCGGGCTACCCGGATTCATACCTGGAGAGGTTCAGGGCTGAATCTGTCAAGGCCCTAAGGGAACTTGGGATAGGTGTGTCATGCTCGCCAATGGTCAAGGTCCGCCAGGACGCAGGGGGTGTTATCCAAGCTCTGAGGAAGGAGGACTTCGATTTCTTAGTGGTGCTTGTCCTATCCTGGATAGAGGCCCCCAACGTGGTGGATGTGGTGGAGGAGTTCAGGGGCAGGTCGATCCTCCTCTGGAGCCATACCATGTTCAAAGAAGGGGAAGAATGGATGACCTTGGGGCCGATGCCCGGGGCTGGGGTCATAAGGCAGACCTTCGAAGAGCTCGGCCTCAACTTCAAGTTCGTCTACGGCATGCCGGAGGAGGAGAGGGT
>DTYS01000159.1 GCA_012961755.1 Candidatus Latescibacterota bacterium | reverse complement strand
GCACTTTTGAAATTGGCCTCGGCTACTGCAAGGCCGGCCTCAGCCTGTTCAAGTTGTAGCTTAGCCATGCGTGTGTCGAGCTCAGCTAGTACCTGCCCCTTCCTTACCCTGTCTCCCTCCTCTACATATATCCTCGCCACCTTCCCGGGGACGTCCGGGACCACATTGACCTGGCGCCATGGGTTTACGTCCCCGGTGAAGGAGAGGGTGGACTTTACGTCCCCCCTAAGGACCTCCGCGACCTCCACCGGAACGGCCTCGGTGGTCTCGGTCTTCCTTTCCACCTTCCCTTTGGTGCACCCCAAGATCAGACCGGCCATGAGGACCCACGATGCTTTCCTCATCTCTCCTCCCGTCGGTCTTCAAGCTCTTTCTATCTCGTTCCTCCGGACGTGCCCATGGCCCTCTCGAGCTTCGCTATTGCCAAGTTATAGTCAGCTAAAGCTTGTATGTGTTCGACCTTGGCCCTCGTAAGCATAGCGTTTGCGTCCAAGACATCGGTGTTGGTGGCCATGCCCTGCCTGAACTTCTCCTCCGTGACCCTGTAGTTCTCCTCGGCCTGGGCAAGGTTCTCCTCAGAGGCCGAGACCCTCTCCTGGGCCTCCTTGAGGGAGAGGTAGGCCTGGGTGACCTCCAAGGTTATCCCGTCCTTGAGCTGTTCGTAAGCCTTTCTCATCTGCCTAAGCCTGTGCTTGGCCTGCGCGGTCTGGTAGTAGACCGAGCCCCAATCCCATATGTTCATCTGGATGGCCAAGGTGACATCCCAGCTCCTGTACCATTTGTTTTCGTTTTCCCTGTCGGGCTTTTTGTAATTGTAATTCCCTATGAGCATCAAGTTCGGCAGCCATTGAGCCTTCGTCACCGACACCGACTTCTCCAGGGCCTTCAGGGTATACTCCATCGCCTTCACCTCCGGCCTTTCCTTCAAGGCCGTGGCTATGGCGTCTTCGAGGTCTATAGGAGGGGGAGGGCCGTATCTGAGCTCCGATTTAAGCTCCACCTCGGTTCCAAGCGAAACTCCTATCACGCTGCAGAAGGCCGTCTTCGCCATCCTGACGGCGTTGACAGCCTGTATCCGCGTAAGCTTGACCTGGGAGAGCTGAACTTTCGCCTTAAGGAGGTCGTTTTCGGCTATCATTCCGAGCTTGTACATGTTCTCTAAGTCGTGCAGGTGCGCCTCCATCTGTTCCACCGCCTGCTCGCTCACCTTTAAGAATTCCTGGGCCTTGAGCACCCTGTAATATGCTTCCTGGACGTCTAGGATGAGATCTTCCTTGGCCTTCTCGTAGTTAAACATTTCGGCCTCGGCCCTGTACTTGGATATTTTGTAGCCGTTTAGTATCTTGAATCCCGTGAAGATCGGTTGTTGCAGAGAGGTCGTGATGTTATAAAGCTCCTTCCTCCCTATCTGTATCCTGGGAGGCACGCCGGATGGCATGGGGAACGGGAACTTGGCCATCGAGATGTAAGGTGCTACATCCAGCCTCGTGTACGTGCTCCTGTTGCTTATCTGGGGGAGGAAAGCCGCCCTCGCCTGGCCGATCCTGGCTTCTGCCTCCATCACCTTCTCCCTCGCAGCAGCTAAGGATTTGCTCCTTTCGAGGGCTATCCTTATGCTCTCCTTCAGGTCGAGGCTCATCTTCTCCCGGCCGAGGGCCGGCAAGCCTATGCATAAAGTCGCGGCCAGCAACAGAGCGATCCTCCACATCTATCCCCCTTGTTTTTTGGACCTTGAACTTCGAACATTTATTTTCTGCTCGCTCCGTGGAAGAAGAGCTCCAGTATGATGTGCCCCTTATCCGTAAGGGATTCTTCCCCCCCCGTAAGGACCCACTGGGCCGTAAAGGAGTGTACGATACCGGTAAGCGCTAAGGCCAACAGGCGTGGGGGCACGTCCCTTAGGACCCCTTCCTCGACGCCCTCCCGCATGACGTCCTCTATCATATCTATGTACCTAACGTACCTCCCTCTTATATCCTGTCTGAGGCGGTTCCCTACCTCGGCATCGAGCCTCGGATGTTCAGAGGCTATGATCTGGAAGAACTCCTTGTCCTCCTCGAAGGCTTCGAGGTGGATGCGGACCAGGTCCCCTATTTTAACATCCGGAGAGTCTTCGGAGGATGTCACCCTTCTGAGCTTCTCGCCTAACGAGTTGAACTTCTCGTGGATCAGGGAAAGGAAGAGCTCCTCCTTGTTCTTAAAGTAGAAATAAAGGGCTGCCTTGCTGAACTCCGCCTCCTGGGCGATCTCGTCCATCGTGGCGGCCGCGAAGCCCTTCCTTGCGAACACCCTGCCGGCGGCCTCCAATATTTCCCTTCTGTGGGCTTCCCTTTCCCTTTCCCTTCTGGTGAGCATTTGACCAAATGGACGATTTTTTACTGACTGGTTAGTTAAAATATAGTAAAACATCGTCCCCTTGTCAAGGGCTTCCACTTGACTTGCCTATCCGGGAATTGCTATATTTGTTACATCGGAGCCAAAGGAAAGGGAGGGTGTATGAACATCGTGGTCGTAGTCACGGACAGCCTGAGGGCGGACCACTGCTCGGCGTACGACGGGGTGGGAGGGATAAAAACCGCAAGGTACGTGGGGAGGAGGGTGGAGACCCCGAACTTCGACAAGCTCGCTGAGGAGGCCACCCTCTTCGCCCATGCCTACAGCGAGAGCCTCCCCACGCTCCCCACCAGGACGGTATGGTGGACGGGGAGGACCCAGTTCCCGTTCAGGGGCTGGCAGCAGTTTGAGCACGGCGACTATCTCTTAGCGGAGGTGCTGTGGGACAAGGGCTACGAGAGTGCCCTTATAACGGACACGTACCACCTCCACAAGCCCGTCTACAACGCGGGGAGGGGCTTCGACACCACGGTCTTCGTCAGGGGACAGGAGTACGACCCGTGGGTAGTGGACGATGTGTCCGTGGACCTCGGGACGTGGCACAGGCTGAGGGGCGATGAGAGCGATGAGCTGTGGAGGCCGAGGTTCCAGCAGTACCTCAGGAACAGGTCCACGTTCAAGGGCGAAGAGGACTGGTTCGTGCCGAGGGTGGTGAAGGAGGCCTTAAGGTGGCTCGAGTACCAGGTAAAGGTCAAGGGCAGGAAGGATAAGCTCTTCCTCTGGGTCGACTGCTTCGATCCCCACGAGCCCTGGGACCCTCCGGAGCCCTATTGGTCGATGTACAAGGATCCGGACTACAAGGGTCAGGACATTATAGATCCGGTCCCGGGGCCCGTGGAGGGGTACCTGAGCCCGGAGGAGCTTGTGAGGGTGAGGTCCCTCTATGCGGGAGAGGTCTCTTTCGTGGACAAGTGGGTGGGAGTGCTGCTGGAGGCCCTGAGGGACTTGAAGCTCTGGGACGGTACCCTTATAATGTGGACCTCCGACCACGGGGAGCCCTTCGGGGAGCACGGGATAGTCAGGAAGGCGAGGCCGTGGAACTACGAGGAGCTCGTGCGGATACCTTGGGTGGTGAGGCATCCCGAATACGGTCACGGGAAGGTGGTGGACTCCATTGTCCAGACCACGGAGCTTATGCCTACGATACTCGACGCCTTGGGCATCCCCACTCCGCTTCCCCTGGTCTTCAGGGCGCCTGCCTCCACGGGCACCTTCCCTCAGGACATGCCGGTGGCCGAGAGAGAGGTAGAGCTACACGGGTTCAGCCTGCTTCCGCTCATGAGAGGAGAGGTTGAGAAGGTCAGGGAATTTGCCTGCTGCGGCCACTACGGGCAGCAGTGGAGTATACAGACCCACGAGTGGAGGTACATACTTCCCATAGATGGGAGCAAGCCCCCGGAGCTCTATCACAGGACAGACGACCCCTACGATTCGAGAAATTTGCTCGAGGAACGTAGGGACGTGGCGGACGAGCTCGAGCTCGCCCTGAGGAGGTGGGTGGCGAACCTGAGGTGACGTGGCATCGGAGGTCGCAGTATACTTCATAAAAGGAGGAGGGATGATAAGGATAGGGATCGTGGGTTCGGACAACTCCCACGCCATAAGCTTCTCCAAGCTCTGCAACAGGGAGGACGTTCCGGGGCACGTGAAGGGAGCTAAGGTCCTTTACCTCTTCGGCTTCGACGAAGCACGTAATAAGGAAGTAGCCGAGGAGGGGGCGATACCCGAGATAGTCTCCGACCCCAAGGAGATGTTGGGGAAGGTTGACGCCGTCATGGTGGTGTTCAGGCACGGGGACCTTCATGTGAAGTACGCCCTCCCCTTCATAAGTGCGGGGATCCCCACCTTCGTGGACAAGCCGTTTTCTATCAAGCCCTCGGACGCCAGGAGGATGATAGCGGCGGCGGAGAAGGCCCGCACTCCGATAACTTCCTATTCGACCTTGAGGTTCGCCACTAAGACCGTGAAGTTCATAGGGAGCCTGGAGGAAATAGCTCCGGTAACCGCAGGGGTGAGCGCGGGCCCCGCGGATAGGGGGAGCGAGTACGGGGGCATCTTCTTCTACGGGGTGCACGCTGTAGAGCTGATGCTTGCGACCTTCGGGACAGGTGTTAAGTCCCTTCGGGCGGTCGAGCATGGCAAGAACGTCCTGGCGGCCGTAAGATACGGGGACGGAAAGCTCGTAGCCCTCGAACTTTTGGGTGATGCGAAGCCCGGGTTCCACCTGGTCGCTTACGGCCAAGGTGCCAGGGCGCACGAGGTGGACACCTCGACCTGCTACAGGGAGGGGATGAAGGTATTCCTGAGGATGGTGAGGACCGGGGAACCTCCGATACCGTACGACGAGATGCTCATGAGCGTGGAGGTGCTCCAGGCCGTTGAGAGGTCCTTACGCACGGGCAGGGAGGTGAGGGTGGGAGGATGATGGTGAGGAGGAGGGGCCTCCGTCCCGGGGGCCCCGTCTCAAATCCGGCCAGGCTCCTGGCCCTTAGCTTCCTCGGAG
>DTYS01000158.1 GCA_012961755.1 Candidatus Latescibacterota bacterium | reverse complement strand
TACCACCTTAGCGACGGTCCGAGAGGACCGAAGCTCACGTCTCTACAGGGTTCGCCGACTCCACAAGGACCAACACCCTATCCTCTACCACCTCCAGGACCCCTTCCCCGACAAGGAGGACGCTCTCCCGACCTTCCTTAATGTACGAAAGCTCCCCCCCTCCGAGGGCCGAAAGGAAGGTGATGTGTCCGGGCAGGACCTCGAAGTACCCCTCCACGCCCGGCGCGACCACCGAATCCACCTCGTCCCGTACGGCGGCGCCCTGGGGAGTTATCACCTCTAATAACAAGCCTTGGGCCATTATTTCAACTCCTTGGCCTTCTGAAGGGCCTCGTCTATAGTCCCGACCATGTAGAAGGCCTGTTCGGGGAGCTCGTCGTACTCCCCCTCCACAAGCCCTTTGAACCCCTTCACGGTCTCCTCTAAGGGGATGTATTTACCGGGCATCTGGGTGAACTGCTCCGCCACGAAGAAGGGCTGGGTTAGGAACCTCTGGATCCTCCTCGCCCTTGCGACTATCACCTTGTCCTCGTCCGAAAGCTCCTCCACCCCGAGGATCGCTATTATGTCTTGAAGTTCTTTGTACCTCTGAAGTATCCTCTGGACCTCTCTGGCAACCCGGTAGTGCTCCTCCCCAACTATCCTCGGGTCCAGCATGCGGGATGTGGACTCCAACGGGTCCACCGCAGGATAAAACGCCTGGCTGAAGAGGGAACGGGACAGCACCGTCGTGGCGTCCAAGTGTGCGAAGGTCGTGGCGGGAGCCGGGTCCGTCAGGTCGTCGGCCGGGACGTATATGGCCTGGACCGAAGTTATGGCCCCCCTGCGTGTGGAGGTTATCCTCTCCTGGAGTTCCCCCATCTCGGTCGCGAGCGTGGGCTGGTACCCTACCGCGGAGGGCATCCTCCCTAAAAGGGCCGAAACCTCCGAACCTGCCTGGGTGAAGCGGAAGATGTTGTCTATGAATATCAGGATGTCCCTCCCCTCAACATCCCTGAAGTATTCCGCCACCGTAAGGGCGGCAAGTCCTACCCTGAGCCTAGCTCCCGGAGGTTCGTTCATCTGGCCGAATATGAGGGCCGTGTTCTTGAGCACCCCGGAACGCATAAGGGCGAGCCATAGGTCGTTTCCCTCCCTCGTCCTCTCCCCTACCCCCGCGAACACGGAAAGGCCCTTGTGGCGCATAGCTATGTTGTGGATGAGTTCCATAATTATCACGGTCTTGCCCACGCCGGCTCCTCCGAAAAGTCCCGTCTTCCCACCCCTGGCGTAAGGCTCGAGCAGATCTATGACCTTTATCCCCGTCTCCAAGATCTCGTTGGACACGCTCTGCTCCGATATGCTCGGAGGGGGGCGATGTATAGGCCAGCGCTCCTCGGCCTCTATGGGACCGAGCTCATCTATGGGTTCGCCCACCACGTTCATGAGCCTTCCCAACGTCCCGGACCCCACGGGGACCGCTATAGGTCCTCCCGTGTCCTCTACCTCCATCCCCCTTATGAGGCCATCCGTGGAATCCATGGCCACACATCTGACGGTATCCTCCCCTATGTGCTGCTGGACCTCCAGGACGAGCTTAGAGCCGTCGTTCCGTCTTACTTCCAGCGCGCTGTATATGCTCGGCAGTTCGCCGTCGGAGAAAGCCACATCCACGACCGGCCCTATCACCCGCGTTATCCTTCCAGTGCGCATCTAAGTCCCTCCCGTAGACGATATTTATCCTTCCCGGTTTCCAGGTATCATAAGGTTCTGTCCAGGCTTGATGATGTTCCCCGAGAGTCTGTTTATCTCCTTGATAGCCCTGACGGACGTTCCGTAGACCCTGGCGAGCTCCCAAAGGGTATCGCCCCTCCTCACCCTGTGCCGGAACCATCGAGCCCTCCTTCGGGGCGGAAGCTCAGCATAGGCGGTCAGGAACCTGTCCCCCCTCCCCCTGGGAAGCCTGAGGAAGTACCTGTAAGGTGGAAGATAACAGCGTCTCAGAGCGGGGTTGAGGAGCTTAAGGTCCGAATAGGAACATCCCACCAACTTGGAGGCCACCCTGAGGTCCAATATCCCCTCGACCTCGACCTCCTCGTAACTTAACGGCGTCTCGTACCTGACGTCGCCGAAGCCGAAGACCTCCGGAAACTTAGATATTATCAAAGCTGCCATAAACTTGGGAACATACTCCGAGGTCTCCCTCGGGAGCCTCAGCCTCCAGAAGTCCCTGGTCCTGGCCTTACGGATGGCCCTGCGCAACCTACCGGGGCCGCAGTTGTAGGCCGCTATGGCCAGCCTCCAGTCCCCGAATTCTCCATACAGATCCCTCAGGAACCGAGCGGCCGCGTACGAGGACCTCACGGGATCCTTCCTCTCGTCCACCCACCAGTCCACCCTGAGACCGTACCTGCGGGCCGTGCCCTTGAGAAGCTGCCATATTCCGACCGCATGGGCACGGGAGTATGCCCAGGGGCTGAAGCCACTTTCTACCATGGCAAGATAGGCCAGGTCCTCGGGGAGTCCTTCCTCCCTGAGGACCTTCCCGATGAGATCTACGTACCTCCCGCTCCTTGCAAGCCATATCCTGAATATCCACCTGTCTCCACCGCAGAACCTGCGGATGCTCCTCCTCACCCAGTAGTTGTAATCCACCGGAACCTGGGAGGAACATGCAACCCAGATGGCCGCCTCCTCCTCGGAACGAGGTTCAAATTCTACCTTGGGAACCTCCCGCCTCAGCCTCGGGGGGTCCCATGTCGCCCCCAATATGTCCCATAGGTCCAAGGCCCATGAGACCCCCCCTGCGAGCATCAGACCTCCGGCCACGGCCAACCTTCTCATCTGAACCTCCAGGACGCCGTCAGCACGGGGCCGTCCCTACCCGGGACCACTCCGACCTGCGCCCCGTTCCCCCTGAGGGAGAATATAGCGCTTATGGCCCTGTTTACCAACACCAACCCCATCATATACCCCGCCCTCCTGAGGTACCTGTTGCTCTCGTCCCTGATGTCCTCGTACCGCTCCCTCATCGTTCCTTCGTACTCTTGGTTGTCCTCGGGCGGGTCGTCCAACCACTCCTTCGGATAATCCTCCCAACCTGCGGCGAACTGGTCGTACTTACCTATCATCTCGTAATACTCCTGGCCCTTCTCCTTCGGGAGCACATGGGTCCACCAGGTGGTGTCGTACCTGGCACGGTAGTTATCCATCCAGACCTGGAACCTGTCCAAGCTCCAATGTTCGTCCGCAAAATTTTTGTACTCCCTCTCCTTGTCCTTCCCTTCCTCCTTCCATATGTACCATCCGGTCCACGAGGCCACCTCAACCCCGAGGAAGACCAAGGCTGACTTCCACCTTCCTTCGTACGCCTGTCCAGCGCCCGGAAGCAGGAGGGAAAGCCCGAAGGCCAAAGCCTCAGACTTGGTGGAGGCTCCCTCCGAAGATACCGGGGCCTCAAGTCGAGCCTTCAGCGCCGTACTCACCGGCCCGAGGCCTGAGGGAACTTCCTCGGGTCCCAGGGCCGAGCTCGGACCACACAGACTAAGGACTACGAGGAGGACCACGATAGGACAGGCCTTCATAGCCTTACCACCTCCTCCGTCTCCCCGGACCGGGCCACGGCCAAGACCAGCTCTAGGGACTTCGCCCCCTCCCTTATGGGCACGAGGGTCTCCTTGTCGTCCTCTATCGCTTTCAGAAGGTCCTCGGCGGCGGCCTTCTGGAGGGGCCTCTCCGAGGATATCGATGTGACCCGCTCGTACGGGGAATCGGTACGATATATCATGGCATGGTTGGCATCCTCAAAGTACACGGTCACCTTCTCCGCTACGAGCTTATAATCGCTTATCCACTTCCCAGGGATGGCCCCGTTCGTGGCGGCGACGGTGGCCAAGGCGCCGTTCTTGAACTTTAAAGTGGTGGCGCTCACGTCCTCCACCGTATAGTCCGAAACGTCCCTGTGAAAGAGGTTGTCCACGAAGCTGAAGACCGCCTCGGGCTCGCCCAAGAAGTGCCTGATTATGTCGAAGGTATGGATGACCTGTTCCACCACCTGTCCTCCGCTCTTAGACTTATCCCTCCACCACGGGCTGTGAAGGGAGTTGCAGAAGAACCTCGCCTCAACAAGCCCGGGCCTTCCGGCCTCCCCAGAATCGAGCATTTCCTTCACGATCCTGACGGCCTCCCCGAACCTGAGCTGGAACCCGACCTGGGACTTGACCCCCGCCCTCTCGACGGCCTCGGTCATCCTACGGGCTGTCCCTACCTCCAGCGCTATGGGCTTCTCTATGAATATGTGCACCCCCCTCTCGGCTGCGAACTCGACCTCGTCTGTGTGGGCGAAGGGTGGGAGGCAAATGTAGAGGATATCCAACTCCTCCCTCTCGAGCATCCTATGGAAGTCCGTGTACACCTTTCCCTTACCGTCAGCATACTCCCTGTTGAACCTCCTGGCCCTCTCCTCGACCTTATCGCAGAAGGCCACCAGCCGGACCCTATCCCCGAGGTCGGTGAGGACCCTGGCGTGAGAGTTGGCTATCCCCCCGCACCCTAGAAACCCTACCTTAAACATCTTCCCTCCTTTCGGTAGATAACCCAGTCCTGCGGAACATATCCACCGCCTCCTCCCAGCCCCCGCTGTGACCCAGAAGATACAACGTAAAGTAAGTCATACAGTTGTAGCGAAGCTCCACCCAAGGCTGAAGTTCTACGTAGTAATACGGGGTCGGCCTGTTGGCCGGGGTGTTCTGCCAGAGGTGGAATATGAAGGCATCCCATACGGGGTACCCCAAGACCAGGGAGATGCGCTCTTCCTCGTCCTCTCCCGCCACCCACCCCTCCCTCAGACGGAAGAACTCCCCGTAGTTCCTCGTGTGCACGACCCTCCTTTCCTCCAACCCGTTGATCGTAGGAAAGTAATAGACGTCCCTGGTGTCGGAGACCGAACCCAGCTTGACCAGGGGGTTGACCCCCATCACCGTTATGCCCGCCGTGGGCAGATGGACCGAATACTGCACTTCGAGCAAAGTCCCATCCCCGTACAGAGTGAAGGTCTTCTCCAGCCTGTTTCCCTTCAACTCCCCCGAGGCCCTCGCCCTTACGAAAGCCCCCTCCTCCTTCAGGATCTCTAACTTGAAGGCATGATGGCCCATAAATGTCGGATATCCAAGGAATTCCTCCAACCCACCGTAGGGCCAAAAGTTCCTCCTCCTCGCAGGGTCCTCCCTGTCCGGGGGCGTCTTGGGCCAGACCTTGAAGAGGAGGTTCTCCGCCCGCTTCTTCAGGGTGTACTCTATCGCCCTTCCACCGTAGGGGATTATCACGACCCTGACGAGCCCGTTCTCCAGCACGACCTCGGA
The DNA here is from genome assembly GCA_012961755.1 of Candidatus Latescibacterota bacterium. Lineage (GTDB taxonomy): Bacteria > Latescibacterota > 4484-107 > B68-G9 > B68-G9 > B68-G9. The sequence goes on along the minus strand of DTYS01000158.1, from coordinate 6,505 downwards.
CAGGCCGTCCGCGTCGAAGTCCTCCCGATATGCTACGGCCCTTCCAGTTTGAGCGGCGACCACGACCTGTACCTCCTTCTCCCCTTCCGAAGTGGACAGCTTCACACGGTAGTTCCCCGGCCTCCCGAGCTGTAGGGGGACCTCAAAGGGGGTGAGGACCTCATGCCGGACCTCGGCCTTCGTAACTTCCTCGGCCACCTTCGTCCCTTCCCCGAAGACCTCGACCCTCACTTCGACCTCGCCGCCCTCGGAGCTCCATAGGGTTACGGGCACGCGGACCTCTCCCGGGACGGCGTACATCTGGGACGGCGCGGCCACGGCGGGTGGGAGACACCAGGCAGCGACCCCATGGACCTCCCTATCCCCCACCCTTACGTGCACCCCTAGGGCGTGATCCCTACCGAGAAGCTCGGACGACTTAGGTAGGGGAAGGCGCAGGATGCTTCCCCAGGGGGCCAATTTCACCCTTTCGAGGTTTCCGAGGGAGGTGTACACCTCGGCAGGAACTTCTTCGGAGGTCCTGTTCTCGACCTCGACGATAAGCTCACCTCCTTCCACCTTCGGCCGGACGATTAGGCGGTCAGAGAACGCATCCTCGAGCACCCTCCTCTCCAAGAGTAAGAGTCCTAAGACCTCCACGAACTTCCTCGGCCCCACGAGTCTGGCCCTCGGGAAGACGCCCACAGCCCTCCCCTCCAATATGGCCCTGAAGAGGGTCTCCTCGGTCAGCTCTTCGGAGCAGGGCAGGAAGAGGACCATAGACGTGGGATATTCGTAAGGCTGACCTCCGGACAACACGAACGGATAACTTTCTAAATCGACATAGTTCCGTTCCTCATACTCCGTCAGCAGATATCCCTCGAACTCCTCGATGGGCTCGGGAAGGTAGGCCCTTCGGAACAGGTAACCCCCCTTCTCCCTCCTCCACCTCAGGCAGACATCTAAAGGACAGTGCTGAGGGTTGGGGTATTCCCTGAGCCCGTAGAGTACGACCTTGCGGTCGCTGGAGGGCTGCCCGGCCGAGAGCACGAAGGGGACCCCCGAGGTCCGCAGCTTTCCACCTATCCGCTCCGGGATTAGAAAATCCAGATAACCTGTGGCCAGGATCCACGAACATCCCTCCTGTAAGGCCCTGGAGGCCACTTGGAACGGATGACAGCTCGCTATACCTGAACCTATCGCGTAATACCCTATGTTGTACCCGGACCAACCTTTGTACATCCGATATTCGGAGAGGACTTCCACAGTCCGGTCTACTATGCCCTCGAGCTTACGGGCGCCTTCCCCGTCCGGACCGAGACAGAAGAACCTCGTACCCCGTTCATCCTCGAGCCAGCCTAGAAGGTACCTCTTCTCGGAAAGCTCCGGAGGAAGGGCATCCAATATGCACCTGCCCACCCGTGACCCGAGGTCCGTCACCACTAGGAGGTCCCCGGCTTCCATCTCGTCCGGCCTTGGGAAGAGCAGCTTCCGCGGGGAGATCCTCATAAGAGCATGTACGACACCTTCTTGGACCCACAAACCGTCCAATCCGAGGTATTCCCCCTCCACCTCCAGGCACAATTGCTCCCACTCCGAATCCAGGTCGGGCATAGAGATCCCGAACAGTCCTGAGGCCCTTCCCCACCTCCACGCCTTCCACGTCCATTCCCCAGCGTATCCCCTGAACTGGATGCGCTGGATGGCCATATCTTCTTCGATGGAGGACCGGAGGCCTGCCATATCCCCTCCAGTTGGTGTGAAGCTAAAAAATAAACAAAAAACCTCCCTCGGTCAAGGAAATCGTAGGAAAATCCCCTTGACTTTTGAGCTCGGAAGGTCTATCTTGTCCCCGGGAGGTGGAATACGCTTAAGGTATAGAGGGCGATGTTCGTTCTGATGCTTATGTTCGTGACTTCGGGGCCCCGTGCGGCCTCGGATTACGCTGGGGCTTTTTTAGAACTCGGGGTTGGAGCAAGGCCGCTCGGGATGGGAAGCGCGTACGTCGCGGTGGCGGAGGGGCCCGAGGCAGGGTACTGGAACCCCGCAGGTCTCGTCTTAGGGGAGGGGACCACCTTAGGGTTCATGCATTCCGAAAGGTTCGCAGGTCTGGTGCGCAACGACTTCGTAGGGGCATCCTTCTCCCGGAGAGGCTGGGGGGCGGGGATGTCCCTCCTCAGAACGGGGACCGAGGGGATAAAGTTCACCGCACTGAGGGACACGGCGGACACCTTAAGCTTCGAGAACAGGCCCTATGTCCTCAGGGAGGTGGGAAGCGGGGATTACGTCCTCCTCATCTCCTCGGCCCTATCCCCGGGAAGGTTGGCCCTGGGTGGGAGCTTCAAGCTCGTCCACCGCAGGCTCTGGGAGCACACCGCTTGGGGGGTCGGACTGGATATAGGAGTGCTGTACTTCAGGGGAGGTCTCAGGGTGGGGGTCTGCCTGCACGACATATTTGGGACTCCGGTGTTCTGGGATTCCGGGGCAAAGGATAGGATAGGGCCTTCCTTGGACGTGGGCGCATCTTACCGGAGGAACCTCCTTCATGGCCTATGGTCGCTAAGCGTATCGTACGGGAGGAAGTTCAAGGGGGGGATGGAGTACATGTATGCCGACCGTGTAGCCCTCAGGCTCGGATGGGACAGCACCGGCCTCACCGCAGGGGCGGGGATCTCCTTCCGATGGTTCAGGGCGGACTACGCCTTCCTTGCGAACAGGACCTTGGGGGGAACGCACAGGATCTCGCTCCAGGTGAAATCGATCAAGGTCGAATCCCCTTGACTTCGAAGCGGCGATCTTTTATCTTGTAAGGTGGAGATCCAGTGTCCATGTGAGGAAGGGAAAGTGTAAGATCATCGTTTGAAGAGGGATAGATGATCCCTCCCTTTGTCCTATGAGTGGAGCTGAGTCGGAGATCTTCCGGCCTTCCACTCTTTTTTATTAGGGGATTTATTCTATGACGGAGGAAAAACTCAAGAGGAGTGAGAACCTTCGTAAGCTCTGGGAGTTCATCCGCCCCTTCAAGGGGAGGCTTTTCACAGCCGTCGGGCTTGCCGTGGTCATCAACCTCATAGCCCAGGTGCCCCCCCTCATATCCCGGTTCTTCATAGACCATGTGATAACCGGGGATCAGTGGCAGTTTCTCGTCGCGGTGGTGTTGGCCCAGACGGGGATCCCGCTCCTCTCCTACCTCATAAGCTTTTGGGACAATTACCTTATAGCTTACGTTGGCCAGAAGTTAGTGTTGGGCATAAGGCGGAAGCTCTTCGGTCACATCCTCCACCTTCCACTGAGGGAGTTCGAGGAGATGGGCACAGGGAAGCTCATATCCCGCCTCATGAGGGACACGGCCATAGTACAGAACATGGTCACCTGGAACACCGTATCCATAGTCAACAACCTGATCTCGTTCCTCATAGGTATATTCTTCATATTCTACTTCTCGTGGAAGCTCTCCCTCTTGGCCTTCCTCGTCCTTCCCCTACACTGGCTCAACTACAGGTTCTTCGTTAAGAGGATGCGTTACAAGACGAAGGTGATAAGGCGGAAGTGGGACCAGATATACGACCAACTGTACGAGAGGATATGGGGCACGAAGCTTGTAAGGACCTACTCAAAGGAAGAGGAGGAGACCCGCCACTTCACGTCCACCACGGTCCAGGCCCTCGGGCTCACTATGGAGAACACCGCCCTGGGCGCCACGTTCGGCGGGCTTTCAACCCTTATAGATGGTCTCGGCAATACCTTCATATTCGTAGCCGGGTGCTACCTCGTACTCAAGGGGGAGCTTACGTACGGCACCGTGGCCGCGTTCATGATGTACGTGGCCCGGGTCCTCGGACCCATCCTCCAGTTCTCGAACATAGCCAACATGATAGAGCAGACATTGGTCTCGGTCGAGCGTATATTTGAGATATACGGGGTAGGGGAGGAACCCAGGAAGGGCACGAAGCTTCCTCCCATCAAGGGCCACGTGAGGTTCGAGGACGTATGGTTCGAATATGTACCTGGAGAGCCCGTGCTCAGGGGGATAAATCTGGAGGTACAACCTGGCATGAAGGTAGCGTTCGTAGGGCACACCGGATGCGGGAAGACCACCCTTACAAGCCTCCTCCTGCGCTTCTACGAGCCCACGAGGGGCCGCATCCTCGTAGACGGTTACGACATCACGAAGGTAGACCTTCGCTCCCTCAGGCTTCAGATAGGCCAGGTACTTCAGGACTCGGTCCTGTTCAATGGGCTCACGATAAGGGAGAACATAGCCTACGGGATACCGGATGCGACCGAAGAGCAGGTCGTAAAGGCCGCCAAGATAGCTGAGATCCATGAGACTATCCTCTCCAAGCCTGGAGGGTACGACGCCAAGATAGGGGGCGAGGGCGTGGTCCTCTCCTTGGGGGAGAAGCAGAGGCTCTGCATAGCCAGGGCCGTGGCCGCAGATCCTGCTATCCTCACATTGGACGAGGCCACGAGCGCCCTGGACACCCAGTCCGAAGCTCTCATCCAGAGGGCCTTAGAGAACGTCATGAAGGGGAGGACGTGCTTCATAATAGCCCACAGGCTCTCCACCGTGATCGGGGCCGACCTCATAGTAGTCATGGACAAGGGAAGGATAGTAGAGATGGGAACCCACAAGGAGCTCTTAGAGAAAGAGGGAGGCCTCTACAGCAAACTTTACGAACAACAGTTCCTCGTCCAGGATAGGGCACGCTGGGCAGCTTAGGAGGGGAATATGGCCGAGGAAAGGGAACGCATAAAGTTCAGGGAGTCCATCCGTCAGACCGCGAGGTTGGTGAGGGGGTATCTGTTAAGATATTGGGCCAGGATGCTCCTTGTACTGACCATGGCCTTCGGACTATCGCTTTCTACCTATGTGTTCGGTTTTATGACTAAGATTATGATAGATAAAGTATTGGAACTTCGCCCACACACCCAACAAGTGTCGGAAGGTGGAGCTCCCTCGCCCACGGCCCACAGGCCCGTCTCGGAGAGGATGAGGCTTTTGGGGTGGATGTTCCTGGCCTACGTCATCATAAGGCTCGCGCTTGCAGGTTTCAGATGGCTCTACTCCTACAACATCACCTACGTCGGACAGAGGCTCGTCTTCACGCTCCGCCAACAGCTATACGATAAGCTCCAGCGTATACAGATGTCCTTCTACGATCGTCAACAGATAGGCAAGATAATGGCCAGGGTCTTCGACGATGTCGACATAATCCAGTACAGCGTCTCCAACGTGTTCGTCCAGCTCGTCCAGAACTTGGGCATGTTGGCTGTGGGGGTTGTTCTCCTGGTGCGTCTGGACCCTGCACTTTCCGCGGTGGCCTTGGCCACCCTACCATTCTACGGCGTGGCGTACAGGCTCTACCGGAACAGGGTACGTCCCATAAACAGGGCCCAGAGGGAGAGGAACTCCGAGATGTACGCGGTGGCGAGCCAGGCCATATCGGGGATAAGGGTCGTGAAGTCCTTCGCCCAGGAGGCCAAGGAGAGGAGGAGGTTCTTCCATAAGGCCGCGGAAGTTACCAGGTTGCTCATCAAAAGGACGGTCCTCGGTAACACCCTCGGGGCAACCTCCGGGATAATAAGCGTGTTGGGGACGCAGGCCATATTTTACTTGGGGGCGAGGAAGATACAGGCAGGGGAACTTTCCTACGGGACCTTTGCACAGTTCATGGTTTATGTAAGCTCGATGTTTTCCCCCATAGTGAGGCTCTCCAACATGAACGCCATGGTCCAGTGGGTTTCCGTGGCCCTGAGGAGGGTGTTCAACCTGCTGGACGAGGAGGTCACTATAAAGGACGAGCCCGACGCGATAGATCTCAAGAAATGCGATGGACGTATAGTCTTCGACCACGTCTGGCTCAAGTACGAGGGCGCTGAGGACCATGCCCTCAAGGACATAACTTTTGAGGTCTCCCCCGGGACCATAGTGGCGTTGGTGGGGCCGTCCGGCTCGGGGAAGACCTCGCTCGTCAACCTCCTCCTCCGCCTCTACGACCCTACCGAGGGCAGGATACTTCTGGACGGACACGACCTCAGGAAGATAAAGCTCTCCTCCCTCAGAAGGCACATAAGGATGGTGCCCCAGGAGCCCATCCTCTTCTCCGGGACCATCGCCGAGAACCTCTCCTACGGAAGGCCCGACGCCACACCGAGCCAAATAGTAGAGGCCGCGAAGACAGCGGACCTTCACGACTTCATAATGTCCCTGCCGGACAAGTACGAGAGCGAGGTCGAAGAGGCTGGGGCGAACCTATCGGGAGGTCAGAAGCAGAGGATGGCCATAGCCATGGCCCTCCTGACCGACCCTTCGGTCCTCATCCTCGACGACTGCATGTCCGCTTTGGACGCTGAGACCGAGGCCAGGATACAGAGGACCCTGGACAGGGTCATGGTCGGGAGGACATGTTTCATAATAACCCATAGGATGAGCACGGCCAGGAAGGCGGACCTGATATTGGTGCTCAAGGAAGGTAGGTTGGTTGAGGTAGGCTCGCACGAGGAACTCATGGCGAAGGGAGGG
>DTYS01000157.1 GCA_012961755.1 Candidatus Latescibacterota bacterium | reverse complement strand
GAGGGTGTCCCGGAATATTCCGCCAGGGGTCGACGGTATAGAAGTTCCTGCCCGTGGGGAGAACCTCGGTCCTCCCCCGGGTTACGTTGCCGCTCGGGCCCGGTTCTATAAACTCCTTCTCGAACCCACGGAGCAGTTGGGGGATCTCCCTGGATACGGCCCGGACCTTCGGGACGAGCTTCAGCCCGAACTTCACGACGTCCAGAAGTCCTGCGATCCTCTCCTCCCGGGCCACGTCGAGCAGGTCCCGCACCTTACCCTCTACGTCGCCTCCCTCTAAGGCGGTCCTTATGAGCTCCCGAGCTACGTGGGTAGCTTCGTCCAATGCCCTTCGGTATGTCGGGTCTTCTAAGGCCCTCTCGTAGTCCATCCCCTGGACCTCGAGGACCTCCTTATCGAGGGGACCTCCCCGTCGAACCTGAGCACGGAGACGATAAGGTCCACGAGGGCTTCGCCCTCAGGTGTACCTTTTCAGCGAGCTTCGATATCTCCTCCTCCAGGACCTTCGCCCTGGCCTCCTCCCCCGTGTTCCGTGCGTCCTCGTACTGGCGGAGCAGATCCTCGAGCTCCTCCAACTCGTCGTAGAGCCCGGAGGGGGTCATGACAGGTATCATGTGGTCTACGAGGGTGGCGTAGCTCCTGCGCTTTGCGATGGCACCCTCCATCGGGTTTTTCACGGTGTAGATGTAGAAGTGGGGCTTGTTTCCGATCGATATCTCGAGGTCCTCCACCCTCTCCTCGAGCTTCGTGGCCGTTACGACTATCTCCTTCAATCTGATGATCCTCGGGGATAGCTCGAAGTCCAGCACGGTCTTACGACCGGCCCTCACCTCCACGCCGGCCTCGGTAAGCTGGGAATATCCCACCATCCTGACGGTAACGGAGTATATCCCGACGGGGACGTCTTCTACTGTGTACCTTCCCTCCCTGTCTGCTGTAGCTCCGAGCTTGGTACCCTCCACGATCACGCTCGCCCCGGGCAGGGGCTCCCCCGTATCCTTATCCCTCACCGTCCCGGAGATGGTCCCGGTACCTGCAGCCCAGCCGATGCCTCCAAGGACGAGCACGGACGCGATGACACCGATCGCCCTTCGAGCCTTAGCACGCTCCATCTTCACCTCACTTTAGAGTTTGAGGCTTAGGCCGACCGTTACAGCCCTCCCGGGCATCCTGTAGAGCCCGGCCTTCCCTCCCGGCAGGTCTGCGTAGACCTTGTAATCGGTGTCGAAGATGCTGTCCACGGCCAAAAATCCGAGGAATCCCGGGAGGAGCTCATAGCTTAGCTTGGCGTCCGCCACGAAGTAATTCGGTATCCTCTGTTCTCCTCCGTCCGCAGCGAAGTAGTCCCAGACGTACTGACCCTTGATGGAGAGGGAAAGCTTCCTCATGTTGTACGTCAAGGACATATCCAACTTATCCCCTGGCCTACCCTTAGTCATATCTCCCGGGTCCAAGTAAGTATAGGAAAATGTTCCCAAGAGTCCTTCGGCCATCCTCGCCCTTACGTTAAGTTCTATACCTTTGAAATCGAAGCTTCCTGTATTCTGAAACTTGAACTTCGGAGGGGGATTCGGGTTCTTCTCAAGCTTTATCATTCTCTTGCCCTTCATCCTGTACCCTACAAGCTCGGCCTCCACCCCCTTGATCCTCCCTGAGAGCCCGAGCTCATAGTTCCATACCTCCTCGGGCTTCAGGTCTTCGTTGTGAGGGGGGAACATATAAAGTTCGTTTATCTGTGGGGAGCGGAACCCCTTGTTGATGGAGGCCCGGACGGAGGCCCCCTCATTGACGTGGACCACGAGTCCTACCTGGGGGCAAAAGCTCCCTCCGGACACATCGTCGTAGTTGTACCTGCCCCCGAGCGTAAATATGGTCCTGCCGAAAAGCTGCTCGTCGTGAAGGAAGATAGCATATTCTCTTTTGTCCCACTTGCCCTTAGGCCAGTTGAAGCTCTTCCCACCCTGCCTCCTGAACTCGAACCCCGCTGTAAGGGTGTTGCCCGAGAAAGGCCTTCCCGAGCCGTGGATTATGGCTCCGTCCACAAAGTCCCTCGAGTGCCAACCGTCGGAGAATTCGTGTTCCCCGAGGTTTTTGTAGACCTTAGCCATAAGTTCCCATCCCTTGATCCTCCCCGAGAGCGACAGGTCCAGGGCTCCCCTTTCGTAGTCGTTCCAGACTTCCACAGTATCTATGCTGTTGGCCTTCAAAGGTTCCTCTTTATAGCCCTTGAAGTACTTACAGCTCAGGACGGCCTCTAAGTCCTCCGAGACCTTATAGCCCATACGAAGCGTATAGTCGCTTCCGTCGTAGGACGAATTGGGGAGATGTCCACGGCTTTTCCTCTTGTCCGCCGTCGCATACAGGCTCAGGCGTCCTTTTACACCCCCTGCACGGAGCCTTTGCACGTATGTGTCGAAGCTTCCGTACGAGAAGGTATAATCAACCTGGACCGGCTTTGTGGGCTTTCTCGTTATTATGTTTATCACCCCACCTAAGGCATCCGATCCGTAAAGCACCGAAAGTGAGCCTCTGACCACCTCTATGCGTTCTACGTTGTCGAGGGGCAGAGAATGGGTCACCGTGCAGCCGAAGAGCCCCATCTTCACGGGCCTTCCGTCCACCAAGACCATCACCTTCCTTCCCCTTCCCCCAAGCCCCCTTATCTCCACGTCCGCCCTTCCGAAGGCCCCCGTCTTGTGCACGAACACTCCCGGCAGGGTATTCAAGATGTCGGTGCAGGAGTTAACGTTCGATGCTTCAATATCGTCCGAGGTCACCACGCTTACGGTGGCCGACAGGTCCTTTACCACCCTTTCCATCCTCGTGGCCGTGACCACTATCTGGTCTATCCAGT
>DTYS01000156.1 GCA_012961755.1 Candidatus Latescibacterota bacterium | reverse complement strand
GGCCTATGGTGGCGAACCAGCCCGGTGTAAACACGAACTGGCTCGGCAGCCATGCCCAGTCCGAAAGGTCCCCGTCTATGGTGGGGATATACTCGTCAGGTACGGCCGGCATGTAATAAGGGTTCCCCTCACCGTTGGGCCCATAGAGGTGGGCTTGGACTGCTCCGACCATCAACGCCACCGCCAGGATGCCTACCGCGTACCTCATACCTCCCCCCTTTGTTTTGAGGTTAGAACTTCGACTCGACCTGACAGTAGACCGTGGTCTTATCACCCCCTTTCCTTAGAACCCCACATGAAGTACACTTCTCTCTACCTGGAGATGCTTGGGGCCGGGAAGCTCCGGGTCCTTGACAAACACCCGGATCTGCGTATCACCGTCCATCTTGAAGGTTACGGAGTTGACGTCGAACTCCCCCTGCTGCACCGTAACGGTGACCTCGCTTCCACCCTTTATGGGCATCCCCATCATATCGTACGGCCTGCCCTGAAGTTTGGCCCAGTCCAACGCCCCCTCCACATCCACGGGGAGGGTGGCGAGCTGTTCGGGGGTGAACTTGCTGTAGTCAAAAATCTTGATCGTCTTCGCTTCGTACCCCTCAGCCTCCACCCGCACGAAGAGGAGCCTATCAGAAGCGAAACGGGAGTCCATATCCAGTAAGAGGTACAGCCTCCCGTCCCCGTACACGGCTTCAGGGTTTCGGGCGCAGCTCAAAAGGAGCACAAGCCCGAGTGTCCTCCTCATAGTCCTCCTCCTGGCTGGGGAATATAAAAAAATCCTCATCCGTTGTCAAGGTCCTAACGGGACCGAAGACTTTATTGACAATCTGAAGGTTAAATAGTATAATAAGGCTGTCCCGGAGGGAGGGGATGGAAAAGCTCAAGCTCGTCTTAGCCGTCGCCGCAGCCGCTTTCGGGCTTTCTTACTTCATCCTAATGGGCCTTAAAGAAGCGAAGGTCTACTACCTGAGGGTTGAGGAACTCCTAAGTTCCCCGGAGCTTTGGGGCAAAAGGGTGAGGGTTGAAGGGGAGGTCGTGCCCGGAAGTGTGAAGAAGGGAAAAAAGTTGGAGTTCCAGATGGCCGGAGGAGGAGGACGGATCCAGGTGATACACACTGGACCCGTACCTCCCCTCTTCGGGGAAGGGAAGCACGTTGTGGTGGAGGGGACCTACGATCAGAAGGAGGAGGCCTTCCTCTCCGAGGGGATGTTGACCAAGTGTCCGTCGAAGTACGAGGCCGAAAGATGAACATAGGACAGATACTACTGTGGCTATGCCTTCTGTCGTCGGTCCTCGCTTCCATCTCCGGGGTCCTGGGGTTAAAGAGGGCCGATTGGGCGAGGGTGGGAAGGTTTTCCTCCGTGGCCGTATCCTCCCTCTCCTCCTCGGCCCTGGTCGTCTTAGTTCTGGCCTTCCTCAGGGACGACTTCTCCCTCAGGTATGTGGCCCTTCACTCCTGTTACGACCTCCCTTCGGTTTACAAGCTAACAGCGGTCTGGGCCGGCCAGGAAGGATCGCTCCTATTCTGGCTCTGGGTCCTTTCAGCGTTCTCCACCACCTTCCTTCTTAGGAACCGCGACCGCCTCTCCGATGGGGCCCTTCCTGTACTTTCGCTAGTACAGACCTTCTTCTGCCTGCTCGTCCTCAGGAGCAGCCCCTTCCCCAAGCTCCCCTTCGTTCCGGAGGACGGCAGGGGCCTCAATCCTCTCCTCAAAAGCCCCTGGATGGTCCTACATCCCCCGGCCTTATACGTAGGTTACATAGGTTTCACCGTTCCGTTCGCCTTAAGCTTAGCCGGGGTCGCATCCGGGGACGTCGGATGGATGGGACGCTCCAAGAGGTGGTCCCTCTTCTCCTGGACGTTCCTGACCTTGGGAATCCTCACGGGGATGAAGTGGTCCTATGTGGTGCTCGGATGGGGGGGATACTGGGCATGGGACCCTGTGGAGAACGCTTCCCTCATGCCCTGGCTCACCGCCACGGCCTTCCTACACTCCCCTCCTCGGAGGATGTCCTGGAGCTTCTTCCTCGTGGTCATCACCTTCGAGCTCACCATATTCGGGACCTTCCTCGCAAGGAGCGGGTTCGTGTCGTCGGTCCACGCTTTCTCCCGCTCCCCCTTGGGGTACTACTTCCTAGCCTTCATCGTCCTGTCGGGGGGCTCGGCTGGGTGGGTTGGCTTCAGAGGACGGAGGAAGGAGAGGTCGGGGGGAGGGACTATGTTCTTAGGCGGACTCGTGTCCTGCGCTCTGTGCCTCGTCACATTCTTCGGCACGATCTTCCCGGCCGTATCTGAGCTCCTCTCGGGTAGGAGGATGGTGCTCGGGCCAGGTTTCTTCAACACGATCTTCGCCCCTTCAGGCCTGTTCGTGTTCTTCCTTTTCGGAATTTGTAGGTCGGCCAAGGGCTTGAAATCTCCCATTCCTCTGGGCCTTTCGGTCCTCTCGCTTTACTTGATGCTCAGGCTCGGGGCCAGAGGTCTGTACCCCATATCGGCCGCCTTGTTCGGAGGTTTCGCCCTCGGAAACATATTACTCCAGGTCCATCGCTCCCTAAGGTCGAGCGATTTCGGAAGGTTAGGGGGAGACCTCGTCCACCTCGGCATGATCATCTTCACCTTCGGCGTCTACTGTTCTTCGCTCGGGACGGAGGAGAACGTGGAGGACGTGGGCCTGGGGGATGACTTTCGGTTCGGAGGATATAATTTCACCTTAGAGGGATTCTCCCCTGAGCCCAAGAGGGGCGCTATGCTTTTGAGGGCGAAGTTGAGGGTGAAGGAAGGACGGGAGGAATTCACCCTCTCACCCGGGATGGAGTTCTACAGAGGTGGGGAAACTCTTCATAAGGTAGAAGTGCGCTCCGGACTTCTGAAGGACCTACATGTCGCTATGACCGACGTGTCCAGGGATGCGGCGAGCTTCTACCTGAAGGTGATACCGGGAACGAGTTTTATATGGTCCGGAGGATACTTGGTCCTGGCGGGGGCGTTAGTGTCCCTCATAAGGAGGAAGGATGCGGCTTTCAGATAGAATAGCGAACCTCTTAATCTCTCTCGTACATCTCTACCGGAAGCTCCTCTCCCCCCTCAAGCCACCATCCTGTAGGTTCCATCCCACCTGCTCCGAATACGCCATCCTCGCCTTAAGGAAGTACGGACCCATAAGGGGCCTCCTAAGATCGCTTTGGAGGGTACTTCGCTGCAATCCCCTGTACCGAGGAAACTTCGTAGATTTCCCTTAGAGTGACCGATGGAACGGGGAACCTCATCCGCAGGTCGAACCCACATACTCCGGCCCTGGAAGGGGGGCTACCCTATCCCTTGCTCGTACGCCACCTCCATCATCTCAGCCCCATCTGGTAAACCGCAGCGCAAAGGGCGGAACAGTCCCCGAGCCTCTCCCCGAGGCCCGTGGGCACTATCCTGCAGTGCCTAGCGTGTTCCGGCATGGATTCCTTCATCACCACCTCCCTCGCAGGGCCGAGCCAGAGTTCCCCGAGCCTATAGGCGAGGGAGCCTATGACGATGATATCCGGAGCCAGGAGGTCTATGAGCATCGACAGTCCCCTGCCCAGGACCTCCCCCGACCTCCTCACCACGGCGATGGCCTCAGGGTCCCCGGAACGGGCAAGTTCGGCTATCTCCTTGGCGGTCACACCCTCGCCGAACCTACCGGAGAACATGTAGCGTGCGAGCTTGGCTATCCCCACACCCCCACAGAAGGCCTCCCAGCTTCCTACCTTCCCGTGGGCGAAGGGACCGTCGTCGGCCATCCTCCAGTGCCCGCACTCCCCCGCCCACCCGAAGGCCCCCCTGTAGAGCCTCCCTCCAAGGATCATCCCTGCCCCGAGTCCAGTGCCTGGCGTGAGGAACACCACGTTCTCAGCCCCCTTGGCCTCACCCCAGTACCACTCCGCCAGTGCCCCACACTTCGCGTCGTGCTCCACGTACGCGGGTATCCCGAGCTCCCCTTGAAGTATCTCCTTCAAGGGCACGTCGTCCCATCCGGGGAGGTTCGCAGGGCTCAGTATCCTACCCTCCTCGGCCAGGAGGGGCCCCCCTATGGATACGCTCGCCACATCGGCCCCGAGCTCCGAAAGGAACTTTCGGGCCGACTCCAACATCCGGGTTATCATGTACCTCGGCCCCCTCTCGGCCTCGGAGGGGAACTCCTCCCTTGCGATTACCTCCCCCTCCTCGTTCCCCACCACCACCGCTGTCTTGGTACCTCCGACGTCGAACCCTAATATCCTCATACGCCCCTACTTGGGTATAAAGCACCTTAAGAAGTTATGGCCCCACCTTGCCCCTTCCCAGAACCTCTCCCCGGAGAGCACTGGATCCTCATGCTCCACGCTCACCCCACCCCCAAATCCCACGTCCAAAAGTGCCCTGAAGAAGGCCCTCCAGTCCAGCTCCCCAAGTCCGGGGATCCTGAACCTCCCCCACCTCTCCCTACCGTATATCCCGAACCTCTGGAGGTCGTCCTTCAATATCTCCGTGTCCTTTGCGTGGACGTGGTATATCCTGTCCCCGAACTCGTATATCAGGGGTATGGGGTCCATGAACTGGAGGAGGAGGTGCGAAGGGTCGAATTCCAATCCCAGCGCCGGACTTTGGACTTTTCCGAAAACTGCTTCCCAGTCGGCGGGCGTGAAGAAGCCCCCTCCCCTCCAGTTCTCGAACGCTACCTTGAGCTCGAGCTCCTCGGCCTTCTCGGCTATGGGGCCGAATACTCCCTCGAAGTCATCTATGAGGTCCCTGACGCTCCCGGCCTCCCCCCTGCCGGGGAAACCCGTCACCACCCCTACCTCAAGCTCGGAGGCGAGGTCCAGGAGCTTATGCCAGTATTCCACCTGCTTCTTCCTCTCCCCCGTGTCCAAGACCAGCGGGTTCCCGTAGAATCCCAAGGCCGTGACCTCCAGGCCGAGCCTCCTCGCCTCCCGGACCGCACCTTCCACGGTCTCGGGACTGCCCGCGTCCAAGGGCCTTCCGGGACCAGTGGAGAAGGAGACGGAGTCGTACCCTATATCAGCGATCCTTCCTAAGGCCCCAGGATCTCCCGTGAGCATACCCAGCTTCATCTTTCCTCCTTTGTCCTTTCGTCCCAACAGAAGATAACTCCTCAGAAGGCCCCAGTCAACACTTGCGTAGGTGGACATAAGATGTTATCCTTTGACATGTATTCGGGAGGTGACGATGAAACCTTCGGTGTGGACAGGCGCCTTAGTGGAACTCGAGGAGGCGGTGGAAAGGCTCGCCCG
>DTYS01000155.1 GCA_012961755.1 Candidatus Latescibacterota bacterium | reverse complement strand
CCCCCTTTCCTTCAGCATCTCCCAAGCCCTGACAGCACGGTACACCATGGGACCCATCGTCAGCACGGCGCCGTCCTCACCTTCCCTCACGAGGTCCACCTTTCCGTACTCGAACTCGTACCCCTCCCCGAAGAGGGGCCTTCCAGTTTCGTCGGTTATTATGGGCGTCTTGGACCTCCCCATCCCCACGAGGAAGTTGCCGGGGGTCCGGGCTACATAACGGACGGCCCTGTCGGTCTGGTTGGGGTCCGCAGGGATTATTATCTTGAATCCGAAAAGGTTGCGAAGTACACCGAGGTAGTCGGTGCACTGATGGGTCTTGCCGTCCTCACCCACATCGAGCCCCAAATGGGTGCAGACGAGCTTAAGGTTCGTCCCGTTTATGTCGCTGAGCCTGTGCTGGTTGAATGTCTCGTCCACCCCGAACACGCCGAAGTCGGCGAAGAAAGTAAGCACCTCGTTCACCGAAAGCGCTCCGGCTATTATGGCCGTGCTGTGCTCCTGGACCCCCGCCTCGAAGAACCTTCCGGGATGTTCCCCGGCGAACCGTTCCGTCCTCACGGACGGGGCCAGGTCGCAGTCCAGGACCGCCATGGGTAGGGAGGGGTTAGCATCTGCTATATCCAAAAGGGCCCTCCCGAAGGCCGAGCGGTTGTCGGTGCTGACCTCCGGGTCGTAGGTCCTGGGCCTTCCGACCTTCAGGTCCAGCTTCGGAGGAGGGAGGTGGACCTGGCCCGAGGGACGGAATTCCTCCCTCATCTTCCTGTACCTTTCCAGGTCGTCCTCGAGTCCAAGCTCCTCCATGGCCTTCCTATACTGTTCCAAGGTGAGGGCCTTCCCGTGGAAGGCCACGTCCCCCTCCATAAAGGAGACCCCCTTTCCCATGGTGGTCTCGGCCAAAATGACGACCGGGACATCGTGGGTGCTCACGGCCTCCCTCAGGGCCTGGTATATGGACTGGAAGTCGTGGCCGTCCGCCTCCAATACCTTCCATCCGTCGGACCTGTACCCTCCCTTTATATTCTGGGGCATGACATCTTCAAGACGGCCATTTATCTGGGCGTGGTTGTAGTCCACTATCACGGTTATGTCGGTAAGGCCGTACTTCTTCGCGAACCTCCTTGCCTCGGCCACCATACCCTTGGCCTGCTCGGCATCGCTCATAACTACGAAGGTATGATAAGACCTTCCCGTGAGCTTGGCGGCCAGAGCGAATCCGCAACCCGCTGCGAGCCCCTGGCCCAGGTTTCCCGTGCTCCATTCCACCCCCGGGACGTGCCGCTCCACGTGGCCCTCGAATATGCTCCCGGTCTTACGGAACGTTGCTATGGCTTGGTCTACGTCGAAGAACCCCAACCTTCCCAAGGCTGCGTATACTCCGGGGGATGTATGGCCGTGGCTTATTACTATCCTGTCCCTCTCGGAATCTTCCGGGTCCTTCGGATCGACGTTTGCGCAGGAGTAAAGCGTGAGGTAGATGTCGACCGAAGACATAGAACCGCCCGGGTGGCCACTTCCGGCCAACGTGGTCATCTTGAGTATGTCTCCCCTGGCAAGCCTCGCAAGTTCCCTAAGGTGTGCTATCTCCTCCTCGGAAAGCCTTTCTCGCTCGAACCCTGTCCCCATGCCCCCTCCTTACAAATGGTGATCTCTCACCTTATCCTCCCGACGGGCATTATGCAGACGGGCTCGCCCTCGGCTCCGAGCAATTTCCTTACGGCATCGTCCCTGAACGCGCCTATACACACCGTTCCCAAACCTAAGGCCTCGGCCTGCAGGTACACGTTCTGCACCGCTCCACCCGTGTCCATATGGACGTAGCGGACCTTACCCCTTTCCCCATACTTCCATGTCGTCCGCTCGTATACAGCTGCAAGAACCAAGCTCATCGGCGCATCTCCTATGGCCCTTTGTCCCAACGCTGCTTCCATCAGCCTCCGGCGCAGGTCCCCTTCCTTGACCATCTCCAGGGTGTGCTTCCTCCAGAGGTAGCGGTAGATCCCCGGCCTCAGCCCCTCCACGTCCCCCACCACCAGGTAGACCTCTAAGGGATACAGCCCTCCCGCCGAGGGGTACGCCCTGGTCGGGCCCGTGAGGCCGTCGACTGTCATCCCCCCCGCCGCCCAGAGAAGCTGGGATGCCTCACTGAGGGTCAGAGGCCCGTCCCCGTAGCTCCTTACGGACTTCCTTTTGAAGATGCCCTCCTCGACGCTGAGGGGCCCGGAGTATCTGGGCTGTGGAAGTGGTACCTCATCTCCACGGGGCTCGGATGTGGGACGCTCATGTCTACATGAGGACAGAACGAACAGCGAGATCGCCAGGGCGACGGCTTTATCCATATGGTTCACCTCCCGAGAATTTACAATCACAAGCTTCTCGGCCCTGAACCTGCTCCCCCTGTAGTACCTCCCCCAAAGATAAGAAGTAAGGCAATTCAAAGCAAGTGCGTTCAGACCTGCCTCCCAATCCCCGATGTAGATCTGCCCAAGGCCAGGAAGGAAGGTGGAAAGGAGTTGGCCTTCCTGGGAGATTTCAGCTCCAAGGTCCTGACCTGGGGTCCTCGGGGGGAAGACAACTCGAATTGAACCTGTAGAGGTAGCTGACCCCCAAGGGGCACCGTGCCCTCCTCGTAGCGGGGTCCCTGCAGAAGGTCGCGACGCGCAAGAGCGACACCTGTGCAGGTTCCCACCTCTCTAAGTTGTAAATCTTGGCCGCCGCAGAACCGTAGATGTTCCCGTGGCACGACTTTCCGGGCCTCCTCCCACCTACCGTCCAGGAGCCTCGGTCCGGTGTGGTTCCACAGGGCGACGGTGTCGTAATTCCTTGAACATGAAAGCCCGGCCTGGTACCGGGCCTCGTTCCTGAGGTTCCCCCAACCTTTTCGAAGTATCTCAATGCCTTCCCGAACTTCCCCCCTTGAGATTTCAGGACAAATATAAATTGGGGAGGCTTCGATGTCAAGAACTTCGTCGTTTCTCACTTGACCCTGAGGTGAGCTTGTGGTATATTTTCCCTTTGAGATCGTCGAACCCACCGAAGGAGGTGCCATGTTCCTAAACGCACACCAATGATAAACTCGGGAGGCGACGGTGATACCGCTGAGGGACGAGAACCCCTCCGGGACCTTCCCTTTGGTGACCATAGGTATAATAGCGGCCAACGTCCTCACCTTCTTCTACGAGCTCGGGCTCGGGCCGGACCTCCAGCCCTTCATAATGCGATACGGCCTCGTCCCCGTGAAGGTCACGTACTTCGCCCAGATACCGGGTCTTGGGCCCGGGGACCTGGTCCTTCCGTTCTTCACCTCCATGTTCCTCCACGGAGGATGGATACACCTTATAGGTAATATGTGGTTCCTCTGGATATTCGGGGACAACGTTGAGGATCGCTTGGGACATGGTAAGTACTTGCTCTTCTATATCCTCTGTGGACTGGGAGCGTCGTTGGCCCATGTGGCCTTCAATCCCGATTCCGGGGTGCCGTCCGTAGGTGCGAGCGGGGCCATAGCCGGAGTTTTAGGGGCGTACATGATATCGTTCCCCATGGCCAGGGTGGTCACCCTCGTACCCCTCTTCTTCTTCATAGAGATAATCTACCTTCCCGCCTTCATCTTCCTCTTTTACTGGTTCTTCATACAGCTCTTCAACGGTACCTTAGCCATAGCCCTTTCGGCACAGACAGGGGGAGGGATCGCATGGTGGGCACACGTGGGGGGGTTCCTCGCGGGGGTCGTGCTCGTGATGATGTTTCCCAAAAGCAGGTGGTCCAAGCAGAGAAGGTATGTGGTCTGGTACGATAGGCGGAGGAGGCCCTGGTGGTGAGGGTCGGATTGGAGGTCCTAAGGGACGAAAACTTCCGGTCCCTGTGGGGGATGAGGGTCGGTGCCGTCACCAACTATACCGGTCGCACCAGGGACGGTACGCACTTAATGGACCTCCTCCGGGCACATCCTAAGGTCCGTCTTGAGGCCCTCTTCGGCCCGGAGCACGGGATATGGGGGGATAGGCCCGCCGGGGAGGAGGTGGGGTCCTGCCTCGATCCGGAGGTGGGGGTCAAGGTCTGGAGCCTGTACGGAAGGACGAGGAAGCCCACCCCGGATATGTTAGAGGGGTTGGACGTCTTGGTCTTCGACGTCCAGGACGTCGGGGCGAGGTTCTACACCTTCCTCAGCACCATGTCCCTCGCTATGGAGGCGGCCTTCCAGGCCGGCATCCCCTTCTTCGTCTTGGACCGGCCCAACCCTATAACTGGAACCCACATCGAGGGACCTGTACTCGAGATGAGGTTTTCGTCCTTCGTGGGTCTGCATCCCCTCCCCATACGACACGGCATGACCTTAGGGGAGCTCGCCCTAATGATAGCGGACAGGTGGCTTTCGGTGCGTGGGAAGCTCGAGGTCGTAAGGATGGAGGGCTGGAGGAGGGATATGTGGTGGGAGGACACGGGTTGGCCCTGGAGGAACCCATCCCCCAACATGCCCTCTCCGTCCGCGGCCCTGTGCTATCCCGGCACCTGCTTGGCCGAGGGGACGAACCTTTCGGAGGGGAGGGGGACGGAGGTACCCTTCGAACAGATGGGAGCACCTTGGATCCGAGGAAGCCAGCTTGCCGAGGAGCTGAACGCCAGAGGGCTCGACGGGATCGTCTTCAGGCCCGTGAGCTTCGTGCCGGAACCCCTCCCCTCGGCTCCGAATCCGAAATACAGGGGAATCCGGTGCGAGGGGGTGCTGCTTGAGGTGAAGGACAAGGATGCGTTCCAGCCCGTGAGGACGGGGGTGCACATATTGTCCGCTGTCGGCAAGCTCTTCCCGGAGTTTACCTTCTACGAAGATAGGTTCGACAGGCTCGCAGGGACGGAGGACCTCAGGATGGCCCTCGAGGATGGGAGGGACCCTGAGGATATCGTGGCCGGCTGGAAGGATGGGCTAGAGGCCTTCCAGGACCTTAGGATAGAGTACCTTCTATACACGTGAGGCGGAAGGGGCTTTTGAGGAGTGCTCTTCCCTCCATCACGGCGAAGGATTTTTACAGTCACCTTCCGCGTCTTGGCACCTCGCTCGCCTCCGCAAGGAGGGTCACGGCAAGGGCCTCAGCTTCCGGGGACGACCTTCTCTCTTAGGGTGTTGAAGGCCCCTCAATTTGCTCCCTTCCGCCCTACCCAAAGATAAGAAAAAGTGTCCCTCTATGCAAGTACCTTTCGTACATTTCAGCTTCGACGGGAAAGCGAGTCCGCGAGCATGACGAAGCCTTCCAGGGGCACCTGTTCGGCCCTGAGCGAGAGGTCCACCCCCGCCTTCCGGGAGGCCTCCAAGAGAACTTCGGGGGGAGCCAGAGAGCTGAGGGAGTTCCGGAGCATCTTCCTCCTACCTCCGAACGCCGCTTTTACGAGCCTCTTAAAAGTCTCTCTGTCCCTGGGTTGAAGGGGGTAGGGCTCGGTGAAATCAAGTCGCACGACCGCGGACGTCACCTTGGGCCTCGGGAGGAAGTTCCCAGGACGGACCTCGAAGAGGTACTCCGGACGAGCGTCCAACCTGAGCATAACGGAGAGCAGACCGTAGTCCCTGCTTCCTGGTGAAGCCGTCATCCTCCTGCCGACCTCCCTTTGAACCATAACCACCGCCCTGCGGACCTTCTCCCTGTGCTCCGCTAGCAGGAAGAGCACGGGACTCGTGATGTGGTAGGGAAGGCTCCCTACGATCGTCCAGCCGCCCTCCGATATCAGTTCCCCGAGGTTCACCTTCAGTACGTCCCCTTCCACCAGCCTGAACCTCGGGTCCCCCCCGAACCTCTCCCTGAGGAGGGAGCAAAGCCTCGGATCTATCTCAACCACCACCACTTCCCGGGAGCGTTCCAGGAGGAGCCCTGTGAGGGCCCCCCCTCCGGGACCTATCTCTAAGACGGGGTCCGAGGAGGAGATCTCAGCGGCTTCCACTATCCTGAGGGCTACCTGAGGGTTCACCAGGAAGTGTTGGCTCAGGTACTTGCGGGGGGAAATCCGAAGAGCTTCCTTGCGTTCTCGCTCGTGCACAGAGCGACTTCCTGGGGTGAGGTGCCCTTTATCTGGGCCAACTTCTTCCCGACGAGCACGAGGTAGGCGGGTTCGTTCCTCCTACCCCTGTAGGGGACGGGAGCGAGGTATGGACTGTCGGTCTCCAGAAGTATACCCTCCAAGGGTAAGGCGGAGGCGACCTCCGGAAGCGCTGATTTCTGAAAGGTCAGCGTTCCTCCGAGGCCTACGTACCACCCGAGCTCAAGGACTTCCTCGGCCTCCTCTGGTCCTCCGGGAAAGCAGTGAAGCATCCCCTTGATCCCTCGAAACTCCCTGAGGAGGTCCAAGACCTCACGGACAGCACCTCTACTGTGCACCACAAGGGGGAGTCCAAGCTTCCCGGCGAGCTCCACCTGCCTCCTGAAGGCCGTAAGCTGGGATTCCCTCGGGGAGCGGTCCCTGTAGAAGTCCAGGCCGACCTCCCCTATAGCCAGGACCCTTTCGTGCGAGGCGAGCACCTCCACCTCTGCTAAGACCTCGGGCGTGGCCCTTTCAGCTTCGTGGGGATGGACACCCACGGCAGCCCAAACCTTCCCGTACCGCTCGGCAAGCTTCAGGGCCCTTAAGCTCGTCCCGAGCTCGGTCCCTGCCGTCAGTATGGCCTTTACTCCTGCCTCTTCGGCCCTCCTTACGACTTCATCTAAGTCCGAAGAGAACCTGAGGTCCTCCAGATGTGCGTGAGTATCGATCCACTCCATAACGCTCTACCTGACCCTCGCCCCGGAACCGACCTCCCGGTCGGGAACGATCAGGGCCAGGTTCTTCCCGTCGTCCGCTGCGAGGAGCATTCCCTGGGATTCCACGCCCCTTATGCGAGCTGGCTTAAGGTTCGCTAAAACTATCACCTTTCTCCCCACAAGATCCTCGGGAGCATAGTGTTCCGCAAGTCCAGCTACAAGTTGTCTCTTCTCTCCACCCAGGTCCACCTCAAGTCGGAGCAGCTTCCGGGTCCCCTGAACCGAACCTGCGGATGTAACCTCGCCGACCCTTATGTCAAGTCTTTGAAACTCCTCTAAGGTTATGTAGGCCTCCTCCTTCCTCTCCTCCAGCCTCACCCTCGGGAAGAGGGGAGGCCCCCCAGGGGCGGTCGTCCCGGGCTCCAGGACTCCCCAGAGGACCCTTTCCTCCCATCTCCCCTTGGAACTTACGCCGAGCTGGTACTTAAGTTCTACGGCCTTACCCGGCATCACCGGCTCTAATATGTCCCCTAAGATCCTGAGCACCTCGGCCGAGAAGTAAAGCACGGTGCCAACCCTATCCCCCTTCCCCTCTTTATGGAGCTTCCAAGGGGCAGTGCGCTCCAAGTACCTGTTCACCCTCCTGGCAATTTCTACGGCCTCCTCTAAGGCGAGGTCCACCCTCAAGTCCTCTATCCTCCCCCTCACTTTCCCCGCTGCCTTCAGGGTCTCCTCCCTGAGCTCCCGGTCCAGGGGTTCCTCCCTTCCGGGGGAAGGGATTCGGCCTTGCGTGCACTGTTTTATCATCCTCACTACCCTGCTGAGGAGGTTTCCTAAGTCGTTCGCTAAGTCGCTGTTGTACCTCGCAACGAGCGCCTCCTCGCCGAAGTTGCTGTCCTGTCCGGGGGCCATCTCCCTCATAAGGAAGTACCTGAAGGCGTCGGGGCCATATCTTTCTATAAGCTCAAGTGGTTGGACCACCTTACCCCTGGACTTGGACATCTTCTGCTCCTCCAAGAGCCACCATCCGTGGGCGAATATGTGAAGGGGGGGTTCTATCCCCGCAGCATGGAGCATAGTTGGCCAATATACGGCATGGGTCATAAGTATGTCCTTGCCTATGAGGTGGAGGTCCGCGGGCCACCATCTACAGAACCGGACTTCGTCCTCGTATATCCCTATAGCACTTATGTAGTTCGTGAGGGCGTCCACCCAGACGTACGTGACGTAGTCAGGGTCGAAGGGAAGGGGGATCCCCCAGGAGAGCCTCGCCTTTGGGCGAGATATGCATAGGTCGCCCAAAGGTTTCTTGAGGAACCCCAGTATCTCGTTCCTCCTAGCCTCCGGCATTATAAAGTCCGGATGCTCCTCTATGTGGCGCACGAGCCAGTCCTGATGTTTTCCCATCTTGAAGAAGTAATTGTCCTCAGAAAGCCTTACTACGGGCCTTCCGCATTCCGGGCACTTCCCGTCTGTAAGGTCCTTCTCCGTCCAGAACCTCTCGTCCGGAATGCAGTACCACCCTTCGTAGGGAGCCTTGTATATCTCCCCCCTATCGTAGAGCACCTGCAGGAACCTCTGAACGGCCTTCACATGGCGTTTCTGGGTCGTGCGGAGGAAATCGTCGTTCGATACCGAGAGCCTCCTCCAGAGGCCCACGAACCTTTCCGCCATCTCGTCGCAGTGCTGTTGCGGTGGAATCCCCCTCCTCTGAGCAGCCTGTTGGACCTTCTGGCCGTGCTCGTCCAAACCTGTAAGGAAGAACACATCCTCCCCGAACAGCCTATGGTACCTCGCCAGCGTGTCCGCTAAGATCGTGGTATATGCGTGTCCTAAGTGAGGTTCATCGTTCACATAGTATATCGGCGTGGTTATGTAAAACTTACTCATCCCCCCTCCTCCGAAGTCGCCCTAAAAGCTTCCTCAAGGGCCTCCTCCACCTGCTGAACTCGTCGGACGACATCTGGACCTCCATTCCGACCTCGTCCCTTAGGTAGACCCTGTCCCTGAATATATCCACCTTTGAGACCTCGTAGACCCTGCCGTCCTCCCCGGAAACCTTCGACCCCACCTTCGGGAACTTCCTGGCCACCTCTTCGTAGAACTCCCTTTCGAAGAGTAGACAGCACACAAGCCTTCCACAGAGGCCCGATATCTTGTCCGGGGAGACGCAGAGGTTCTGAAGCTTGGCCATCTGGGAGGACACGGATTCGAACTCCCTGAGGAAGGCCGCACAGCACAGCCTCCTCCCGCATGGGCCGTATCCTCCCACCCACTTCGCCTCGTCCCTGACACCTATCTGCCTGAGTTCCACCCTCGTATGGAAATACTTGGCCAGATCCCTGACGAGATCCCTGAAGTCGACCCTGTGTTCTGCTGTAAAGTAGAAGGTTATCTTCTTCCCATCGAACTGGTATTCCACGTCCACGAGCTTCATCTTAAGCCCGTGCTGGGCTATCTTCTCCCTACAGGTACGAAAGGCCCCCTCCTCCTTTTTTGCCTTCTGTGCGAGCGACGCTACCTCCTCGGGGGTGGCCCTGCGCAGAATGTTACCCACCCTCTCAGGTTTCCTCTGCCAAACGAGCTTTCCCATCCTGAGCACGTATCCCAAGTCCACCCCTCTGTCCGCCTCAACTATCACGGCGTCCCCGACGGACACCGGGACGTTCTGTGGGTTCAGGAAGAAGTCCCTCCTCTCCCCCTTGAAGCCCACCTCGTAAAGCTCTTCCTCCACTTCCCTCACCTCCTGAGATTACGAAGCTGAAGCCATACGTGCCAGAGCACAAGCTTAGCAGGCATGTTCTTAGAGAGCATATCGTAAGCCCTCCCCACCTCGTCGAGGAACGCCTCCAACTTCCCGGGACTTACCTTCAAAGGAAGTCCTTCATCCCTCCGAAGGACCCTCCTTTCAGGGAGGCCGAAGCTTTCAAGCAACTCGTCTCTGAGCATGACGAGGACCCATTCCAAAAGCTCCCCTGCTGGCAGGGCCCCGACCTCTTCCGTACGTAGGAAAGCATCCAGCGGGCTTTGGGCTTTGAGGGCGCTTTCCAGGAACTCCCGAGCCCTCCTTTTGATGTCCCCTTCCCTCAAAAGTTTCAACGCCTTACCCATGTCCCCCTCCGACGCCCTGGCGACGGCCACGGCCCCTTCGTGGGGAAGGTTGAACCTCCTCATCAGCTCCTCGGCCACGGCATCGACGGGCAGCGGATGGAGGGGGACCTCCTGACACCTGGAACGCACTGTGGGAAGGAGCCGCTCCGGAGCAGAAGAGGTGAGCACGAGGAGCGTCCCTCGGGGAGGCTCCTCTAAGGTCTTAAGGAGGGCGTTAGCTGCCTCGGGCCTCATATATTCCGCGTCGAAGAGTATCCCGACCTTACCCCTTCCACGGTAAGGCTTGAGGGAAAGCCGGTGCTGGAGGTCCCTGACCCTATCTATAGCTATCCCCAAGCTTCCGGACGGCCTTGGGACGGCGTACGGGTCCTCAGCTAAGGCCCTCCTGAAGGAGAGCTCCTCCGTAGAGAGGGAGGAGGGCGCCGGCCAGAGGATGTGTACGTCCGGATGTTCGAAGGAAGCGAAGGACGAACACGACCTACACCTCCCGCAGGGAAGTCCTTCCTCGGGGGATTCACAGAGGAAGGTCTGGGCTAATGCTAAGGCTAAAAGATGCTTGCCAGATCCTACTGGTCCATGGACGAGCAGGGCGTGTGGGACCATCCCCGAGGAGAACATGCTCCGGACGAGCTTTTTGGCTTCTGCTTGGTCTATCAGTATATCCCAGAATTTCATAGCTTAATCCCCAAATAAACACCATAACGTTCCACCTGTCAAGAGCTGGCTGGTCAAAGTGGGGGCTCAGTTAGATGAACTTTCCGTCCAAGATCAGGTGGCTTATGTATCCAACGGTCCCCGAGATGTAGTACGCAAGGCCCGTCCAGGTAAGCTTTCCTTCCAGGTACATAGGTAAGAGTAAAAGGGGGGAGGGAACGATGATGGCGGCCCAGATGGTGTGGGTCCAGCCCCTATGTCGGCTCACAACGGGGACCATGGCTAAAAGGCCCAGGACCGCCGCCTCCTGGTACCTTTTACTCATAAGGAGCAAGACGTCCACCCCCATCAGTACCCTATAGAAGAACCTCTGGGCCTTGCTCGTGATGTCCACATCCGGCCAGATGGCCATAGTGAGGGAGACCGCCAAAAGGGGAAGGGCACGCCAGCCTTGAAAAGCCCGGGCGAACTTCTCACCCAAAAGCCCATAGCCCGATGCCACCCACATTCCGAGCCACAGAAGTCCGAAGAACAGGAGCCCTCCTCTAAGATGTCCCCTGTAACTGCTCACCTTATTACCTCGTTAGAGCTTTAAAATTCCATGTTCTATGACGACATTTCCGTCCACCTCGAGGGTGGGCCTCCGTAGCACACCGTCCAAGTGGACGGGAACGTGCACCCTCCCTCCCAT
>DTYS01000154.1 GCA_012961755.1 Candidatus Latescibacterota bacterium | reverse complement strand
GTCTACATAGACGAGATAGATAAGATAGCCCGCAAGACCGGGGCCAACCCGTCCATCACGAGGGACGTCTCGGGAGAGGGGGTCCAGCAGGCCCTCCTTAAGATACTGGAGGGAACCATGTCCAACGTGCCGCCCAAGGGCGGAAGGAAACATCCAGAGCAGCCCTTAGTGCAGATAAACACCAAGAACATATTGTTCATATGTGGGGGAGCGTTCGGAGGACTGGAGAAGATAGTTGAGAGGCGCATGAACAAGAAGGTCATAGGGTTCGGTGCTCAAGTTTACAGGAAGGGGGACAGAAGCATAGGAGAACTGTTGTCCCATGTCGAGCCCGAGGACCTTATAGAATACGGCCTCATACCGGAACTCGTAGGGAGGTTGCCCGTGGTGTGCGCCTTGGACGACCTAGACGAAGAGGCCCTCATGGATATATTGATCAAGCCCAAGAACGCTTTGGTGAAGCAGTATCAAAAGTACTTCGAGATGGAGGGCATAAAGCTGAAGTTCACGGACGAGGCCCTGCGCAAGGTAGTGCAGCTTGCGAGGAGGAGGGGTACCGGGGCCAGGGGCCTGAGGGCGATAATGGAAAATGCGATGTTGGACATAATGTACAAGGTTCCATCCATGAAGGATGTGAAGGAGTGCATAATAGCCGAGGAAGTGATAGAAAGGAAGGCGGAGCCGGAATATGTCTTCAAAACTCCGGCCAGGAAGAGGGCATAAAGGGGGCTCCGAGCCCCTTTTTGTTTGGGGGGAAGGATGAAGCCGAGGCATGCTGGACATCCCAAGGACGAGCGTACCGACAACTTCCTCAGGGCCGCCGAGTTCAGGAACCCCAAGTGGATACCGGCTACGGTCAGTATAATGCCGGCCACATGGAAGAAGTACAGGGAGGAGGTCGAGAGGATAGTCCTCGACCATCCGAGAATATTTCCGGATTATAAAGGGGGCTCCAAGGACTTCGACAGGGTAGAAGCGGAAACGTACCGGAGGGGACGCCACGTGGATGCGTGGGGGTGCGTTTGGGAGAACGTATGCGAGGGGCTGGAAGGTGCGGTGGTCGAAGGTCCCCTGGAGGACTGGGATGCTCTGGACTCCTACCGTCCTCCCGACCCTTTGGCTCAGACCGACTGGGAGGCCGCGGCCGAAAACGTAAGGCGTGCCATCCTGGAGGGGAGGCTCGCCACCGGAGGGTTGGAGCACGGCTTTATGTACATGAGGCTTTATTACCTGAGGGGGTTCGAGAACTTTATGATGGACGTAGCCCTCGGCGACCCGAGGCTGGAAAGGCTCATAGATATGGTCTTGGACCACAACATAAGGCGCATAAAGAAGTGGCTCGAGCTCGGGGTCGAGATGATGAACTTCGGGGACGACCTCGGGACCCAGAAGGGGCTCCCCATGAGCCCACTTCACTTCAGGAAGTACCTTAAGCCCTGTTATTCCAAGATGTTCGGGATCTGCAAGGGGGAGGGGGTCTTAGTTTACCTCCACACCGACGGTCACATATTGGATATAATACCCGACCTCATAGAGGCCGGGGTGGACATCCTGAACCCCCAGGTGAGGCCCAACACCTTGGAAGGTCTGAAGGAGAAAGCTAAGGGTAAGATTTGTATTAACTTAGATTTAGACCGTCAGCTCTTCCCCTTCGCGACGCCCTCCAGTATAAGGGACCACATAAGGGAGGCGATAGAGGTCTTAGGGGACGAAAGGGGAGGGCTCATGATACATGCGGAGTGCGAGCCGGACGTTCCCTTAGAGAACATATCCGCGATATGCGACGCCTTAGAGGAATGGTGTGGACCTTGGTCGAGTTAGGGGGGAGACATGCGCTTGGCGAGCATAAGGAGGGACGGGTACAGGCTGGGAGTTGTGAGGGGGGAGAAGGTGCTTGACCTCGCAAAGGCGGAGGAGGCACTCGGGGCAGAGCTTCCCGCGGACATCGTAGCCCTGATGGGTTGGGACCTCGTGAAGTTCGGGGAGGTCGTGGACCGGGCCTGGGAGGAGCTTTGGGAGCCCCTCTCGGAGGTACCCCTTGGGCCTCCCGTGCCACGGCCCAACAAGTTCCTGGCCCTGGCCCAGGATGGACGGTATGCGGTGGTAGACCAGGCGCGGGTAGAGGAGGCCCTACAGGCGGCTCACCTGGAGTTGCCGGCGCGG
>DTYS01000153.1 GCA_012961755.1 Candidatus Latescibacterota bacterium | reverse complement strand
TCAACGTAGCTATCCCCGACCTTACGCTCCAAGGGCAATATGAAGGTAAAGGTGCTACCGTTTCCCGGCTCGCTTTCGACCCATATCCTCCCCCCGTGGAGCTCTACAAGCCGCTTCGTGAGGGGAAGTCCCAGGCCCGTACCCTCGTACCTCCTGGAAAGTTCGTTGTCCACCTGCTCGAACTCCCTCCATATCCGGTCCTGGTCCTCGGGTGCTATCCCTATCCCAGTGTCCGACACGCTCACCACGGCCCATTCCCCCTCCAGTCCCTCTGTCTCGGACCTCTTGGGAAGTTCCTCGGCCCTGGCCCTCTTAGCTGTGACCTTTACCTTTCCACCGTCCGGGGTGAACTTGACAGCGTTCGAGAGGAGGTTGAACAGTATCTGCTTCAACATCCTGGGGTCCGCCGGAACCCTTAGGTCATCCTCCACGTCCATGGAAAGGGATATGTTGTGGTTCCGGGCCTTCATCTGCACCATGGACAGGCCCTGACGGACTATCTCCTTCACCGAGGTGGGTCTCACCTTCATCTCGACTTTGCCGGCCTCCACGCGGGACAGGTCCAAGATGTCGTTTATTATGTCCAGTAGATGTCGTCCGCTCTCTAAGATGTGCCTTACATATCGCTTCTGTCTCTCGTTTAGGGGCCCGACGGCGTCGAGGAGCCCTCCGAACCCCAATATGGCGTTGAGGGGGGTGCGGAGCTCGTGGGACATGTTCGCTAAGAACATGCTCTTGGCCCTGCTCGCGTCCTCGGCCCTCCTGCGCTGGAGCTCTAACTCCTCCACGAGGGCCTGGAGGCGTTCCTGGGTCCTCCGCAGCTCTGTCACGTCCTGGAGCCCCACAAATATGCTCTCCCCCTCTGGGAACGGGACTGCCGAGACCAGGAAGGTGCGGTCCCCAAGGGAGACCTCCCTGCCCATGATGGGCCCGCCGCCGCGGAACACGTTCAATATCTCCTCCGAATGTTCGGGAAGCACATCCCGAAGGTGAGGTGAATCCCCGACCGGTCGGAAGGTCCGTCGGGCCGCGGGGTTCATGTAGAGGACCCGGCCGGAGGGGTCGCAACGGAGCACGGGGTTGGGGTTGATCTCAGGGAACTTTGCCAGTGTCTTCACCTCCCTGGTGCGCTCCTCCACGATCCGTTCTAAGGATTCCAAGTATCGCCTCAGTTCCTCCTCAAGTTCCTTCTGGTAGGTTACGTCCCTTTGAATTCCTACGAACCCTTCTATCTTCCCCCCGTCCAGCACCGGGGAGATGGTGATGGCGGCCACGTACAAGCTTCCGTCCTTCTTCCTGTTGTAAAGTTCACCCCTCCAGGTCTTCCCCTTCAGGATCGTTCCCCACATATCTTCGTACACCTCGGGAGGGGTCTTCCCGCTCTTGAGCACAGCCGGAGTCTTACCTATCACTTCTTCCCTCGAGTACCCCACCCCTTGCTCAAAGGCCGGGTTCACATAGGTTATACGGGCATCTCTATCCGTTATGATCACATAGTCCCCGGTATGTTGGACCACGTTCGCCAAGAGCTGGAGCTCCTGTCTGAGCTGGCGCTCCTGCTTGAGGCTCTCCCTCAGAGAGTCGGTCCTGGTCTGGAGCGCCGCTGCCAT
>DTYS01000152.1 GCA_012961755.1 Candidatus Latescibacterota bacterium | reverse complement strand
CTGTTCCTCCTTTCGCATCCTTCCTCCTTCGGTTATCCTGTGAGCTTGAGGGAAAGGGATATGAAAGTTCCGTAGAGCAGGAGGAGCAGGACCGCCTTAGCACGGTTCAGGCGGTACTTGTGCCGCATGAGGACTAACATCGTGGTCACGACGAAGAATGCCCAGGGGTACGAGAACCTTATGGTCTCGGGCTCTACGGTTATCGGGTTAACCAGGGCAGCTGAGCCTATTATGAGCAATATATTGAGCACATCAGCGCCCAATATGTTCCCCACCGATACCTCAGCGTGCCCCTTACGCGCGGCGGCTATCGCTGTGCTGAGTTCCGGTAGGGAGGTGCCTAAGGCTATCATGGTAAGTCCTATCACGACCTCGGGGGTTCCTAAGAGCTTGGCTATCTTAAGGCCCGATTCTATCACGAGGTAGCTGGATACGAGCACACCGGCGGCCCCTCCTGAGAACAGCAGTAGGACCTTACTCAGGGCCATGGGCACCTCCACGTCCACGGGCGCCCCGAGCTTCCCCTTCCTCCCTGCCCGGACCATGTAGGCGTAGTACCCAACGAGCAGCAGCACGAGGACGAGACCCTCGAGCCTGCTTATGTGGGAGTTCCAGGCGAAGAGGAAGGAGAGTCCGAACCCGCCCAGAAGGAACGGGCCTACGCTCCTCAGGACCCTCCTGTCCACGGCCACGCTCCTTGCCAGCAGCACCCCCACGGCCAGGACCAAACCATCGTCGGCCACGACCGATCCCACCCCGTTACCTAAGGCTATCTCGGGATGCCCGAGCCATGCTGCCTGGACGGATACCGCAAGCTCTGCGGACGTGGTGGCGAGGCCCACGAGAACGACCCCGACAGCTGTCTTGGAGACCTTGAACCTCTCCGCGAGCCCCACCGCACCCTCGACGAACCACCCTGCGCTCTTGAGGAGGAGTGCGAGGGCGCCCGAGAACACGAGGAAGGGGAGTCCTATCCCCAAATTCCCCTCCCGGTCCTCCTCAGGACCTCGCCCGCCGTATCCCCCGTGTACCTATCCCCCTCCACCACGACCTTCCCGTTCACTACCACGACCTCCACGCCCTCGGAGAAGCTCCTCGGGTCCCCGTGGGTGGACTTATCCTTTACCTTCGCGGGGTCGAATATCACCAAGTCCGCCCGTGCGCCTTCCCTGAGGACCCCCCTGTCCTCCAGGCCGAGCCTTCCTGCGGGAAGTCCTGTCATGCGGTGTACGGCCTCCTCTAAGGTGAGCACCCTCCCCTCCCTAACGTACCTCCCCAGGACCCTCGGGAAGGCACCGTACGCGCCGGGATGCGGCCTTCCCCTTCCCGTCTCCCAGGCGTCGGTGACGAAGGCCCTCCCAGGGAGCCTCATGAGCTCCCTGAGGGTAGAGTCGTCCTCCCTGTCTCCGGATATGCCGAATATGAGGACGGCCACGGCCCCACCTTCGGCGACCATGAGGTCCGATACCGCCTGGAAGGGGGACTTCCCGAGGGCTTCCCCGAGTTCCCTTAGGTTCCTTCCCTCTAAATGTTTGTTCTCCTCACCCTCCACGAAGGCCACGTATAGGTTCTCCCAGCCGAAGTCCCTCACCAAGTTCACGGGCCAGCTTCCCTCCTTCCAGGGGGGCCACTCGGGGAAGCGGGTTTCGACCTCCAGCTCCATCCTCCTTCGAAGTTCGGGGTCCCCGATCCGGGCTAAGAGGGCGGGGAGCCCCCCCTCCTGCGCCCAGGGTGGAAATATGGCGGCCATGGTCGTGCAGACCGAAGTGTAAGGAATTAAGTCCTGCCCTAAGGCGACGCCCTCCTTCAGGGCCTCCTCCTTCAGCCTCACCGTCTCCCATATTGCCGACCAATCTCCCTTCCCGTGCACCTGCTCGTGGGAGTGTTCGACAGGCACCTCGGCCTTCCTTCCTACCTCGACTATCTCCTCCACGGAGCGCAGGAGGGTCTCGGGTCCTCCTCCCCTCTGGTGGAAGGCCGCGTACCCTCCGTAGGGCTTGAGGACCCTCGCAAGCCGGACGAGCTCATCTGTGGACGCGTACTGGCCTGGGGGATATATGAGGCCGAAGGAGATTCCGAAGGCGCCATCCTCGAGGCCTTGGGCTAAGAGCACCTCCATCTTCCCCATCTCTTCCTCGGTCGCCTCGCCCGGCCCGAACCCTACGACCGTGGCCCTCAGAGCGCCGTGCGGGACCAGGACCCCGACGTTGACCACGACACCCTGCCCCTCCAGGAGCTCCAAGTACTCCCCCACGGTCCCCCAAGAGGGCTCCACACCTTCCGGGGTCAGGAAGGAAAGCTGTCCGCGGAGCCTCGGACGGGAGCGGTCGTCCGAGGGGGCTACACCTAGACCGCAGTTTCCCACTATCTCGGTGGTTATTCCCTGCCTTATCCTCCCCTCCATGAGCTTCGCCTGGAGCTGGGGTTCCGCGGCCAATATCAAGTCCGAGTGGGAGTGCATGTCTATGAACCCGGGACAGACCACCTTCCCCGAGGCGTCGAGCCTCCTCCTCGCCGGGACCGACGAGAGGTCCCCAAGGGCCACGACCCTCTTCCCCTCTATCCCCACGTCCGCCCTGAACCTCGGCCTCCCAGTGCCGTCCACTACGTTCCCGCCGAAGATGATCAGCTCGAACATACGACGGTAATATAAGCTATATCCCTCCTGAGAGCAAGTTATACTTGCCGAAGCTCGAGGAAATTATTATATTCGGGCCTATGTCGGAGCTTCGCTGGAACCCGATCCTAAGGGAATGGGTGGCGACCGCTACCCACAGGATGGACAGGCCCCAGCTTCCCAAGGATTGGTGCCCCTTCTGTCCGGGCTCGGGGAGGGTGCCGGAGGACTACGATGTCTACATATATCCCAACGACTTCCCGACCTTCAGCATCCCCCCTCCCGAACCCTCCGTGGAAGGGACGGAGCTCTTTAAGGTTGCACCTTCGGTGGGGGTATGCGACGTCGTGCTCTACACCCCGGAGCACGACACCACCCTCGCCCAGCTTCCCACCTCCCACATAGCTAAGCTCGTGCGCCTTTGGAGGAGGAGGTTCGACGAACTCGCACGGATGGAGGAGATAGTTTACGTGTTCATATTCGAGAACAAGGGTGAGGTCATAGGGGTAACCATGCCCCATCCCCACGGCCAGATATACGCCTTCCCTTACGTACCTCCCAAGGTCCAAAGGGAGCTGGACTCGGCGGAGGAGCACTACGGGTCCACGGGCAGGTGCCTTTTCTGCGACGTGATGGACGAGGAGAGGAGGGATGGGAGGAGGGTCCTGGCGGAGGGATACGGTTTCTTCGTCGTTGTACCCTTCTACGCGAGGTGGCCCTTCGAAGTACACTTAACATCCCTCAGGCACATCGGCGATATTAGGGAACTTTCCGAGGAAGAGGTGGAGGGCCTGGCGAGGGTCCTGAAGTTCGTGCTCCTTAAGTACGACAACCTTTACGGCTTCTCCTTCCCGTACATGATGGTCCTCCACCAGGCCCCGACCGATGGGAAGGAATATCCCCACTACCACTTCCACATAGAGTTCTACCCCCCGTACAGGAGCAGGGATAAGCTTAAGTACCTAGCGGGGTGCGAATCAGGAGCGGGGACCTTCATAAACGACTCCTCGGCCGAGGAGAAGGCAGCGCATCTGAGGGAGACGCCTCCACGCACTTTGGAGGAGGTAGGATGACGGGGAGCACGTCAGCTCGTCCGCCTCCGCTGCCTGTCCAGGGCCCTCAGTTGATCCCTGAGCCTTGCCGCCTTCTCGTACTCCTCCCTCTCCACGGCGAGCCTGAGCTGCTCTTCGAGCCATTCCCTGGCCCCTTTCGGCCGTTTACTCTTAAGCTCCTCCTTCCACTCCTCGAGGACCTTCAGCTCCTGGGACTCCTCCATCAGCTCCTCCCTCCCATGTTCTTTGAAGAAGCTCTTTATCTGCCCTATGGCCTCCTCCACCTCCTCCAGGGCACCGTCGTAGTCCTCCTCGGCCAGCTTCAGCGCTCCCTTGGCCCTGGCCCTCATCATGAGGACGTAGGGCCTGTACTGTTCGAAGGTCCACTTGTCCCTCTCGTCCTCCGCGTATCGGCTTACGAGGTCGAAGACCCTGAGGTTGCGTTCCGTATCCCGCAGCACGCCCTCGAAGTCCTGGAGGTGGAAGAGGCTCAGGTACCGGTAGTAGTACTGCACGGCCTCCCTCATGAGGGCCATGCAGTCCTCGTGTGTGAGCACGAAGCCTTCGTCGGAGCCCGTGCTCTCCCTGTGCTCGTCGAGCATGGAGAGGTAATATTCCAGGAGGGACTCGTAACCGTAGGGCCTCTTCCCGTCGGGCCTTCCCTCGACCTCCATCTGGAGGAGCCCCATGTCGAGCCTCAGCTGTATCTTGGGCTTGCCGTCCAGGCCGACTATCTTGCGGACGGATATCCTGTCGGGCTGGAAGTCCCAGCCCTCCAGGATCGGGCTTATGTCCTTGCTCCTCATGCTCCCACCTCCTTATCTTACCCTGAAGAGCTCTCCCATCCTCCTGCCCATGACCTTCCCCGCCCCAAGGAGGCTCCCCGCTAAGAGGAGCATACCTAACACCCCCATGGCGCTGGCTATGTACGGGCCGTCCTCTATCCGTTGGAGGAGGCTGTATATGGCCTTGGTTATCGGGTAGAACTGCTCCTTCATGGCCAGGATGAGGCTGTCGCTCACCTCGAGCATGGCGAAGGAGAAGCACAGCACCCCGCCCGCCAGAAGGTTCGCCGCTACGAGGGGGAGGGTCACCCTCCTCACGGTCCTCAGGGGCCCGGCTCCCAAGTTAAGTGAGGCCTCCTCCAGGGAAGTACCGACCTGCTGAAAGCCCGCGTAAGCCGAGCGGACCATGTAAGGCAGCCTTCGGACAGCGTAGCTTATTATCAGGAGGGGGAAGGGATCGTGCCTCGGGTCCAGGAAGGTGCCGGAGAACCCGGCCACGTAGCCGAAGGCCAGTACTATCCCCGGCAGGGCCAAGGGGAGCATCGCTAACACGTCGAGCAGGTCCCTTCCCGGGAAGCTCCTCCTGACCAGAAGATAGGCTATCGCCACTCCTATCGCAAGGTCCAAGCATGCGCTGAGGAAGCTCAAGAAGAGGCTGTTTTTGATGCTCGAGAGTGTAAGTTCGTGGGAGAAGGCCTCGACGTAGAACTTGAAGGAGACCCTCTCCGGGAATATCGTGAAGAACCACCTCTCCGCCACCGACGTCAAGGCGACGCTCAGGTGGGGCAGGAGAGCAAGGCACACTATGAGGAGGACCCCCGAGTACGCGGCCGCCAACTTCCATCCCGTAAGCTGCCCACCTTCGCCGACATGTCCCCTGCCCATCATCCCGTACTCCCCCCTCAAGAACCTCTTGGATATGTAGAACGCCAGGACCGTCACGGCCAGGACGACCACGACCCACGCGTATCCCATGGGGTTCTCGTGCACCTCGGATACCATCCGGAATATCTGCACGGGCACCAGGGGATAATAGTGGAACACTAAGGGGGTGCCGAGGTCGGTGAACGCCCAGAGGAAGACCACTATCGCCCCCGCGAAGTACCCGGGCGCCATGAGGGGGAAGGTCACCGTCCAGAAGAGCCTCATGGGCCCTGCCCCTAAGTTCCTGCCGGCCTCCTCCAAGCTCGGGTCCACGTTCGCTAAGGCCGCGGCCATGTTCAGGTACATGATGGGGTAGAGGTGAAGGACCTCCAATACGACCACCCCGAGGAACCCCCCCTTCCCGAACCAGTCCACCGGCTCGGATATCAGCCCGAGCTTGAGGAGGGCGAGGTTCACCGCCCCGAACCTCGCGAAGAGCTGCCTCATACCTATGGCCCCGACGAAGGGGGGAAGGACCATGGGGACGAGGAGCAGCCCTCCAAGGAGCCCCTTGCCCCTGAAGCTGTACCTCGCCATGAGGAAGGCCAAGGGGAGGCCTATGAGGGTGGTGGCAGCGGTGGTCACGAGCCCGAGCCTGAGGCTGTTGAGGAGCACTTCAGCCCGTCCAGCTATCAGCTTGAAGAAGGAGAGCGAGAACCTACCACCCGGGAAGAAGGCGTTCGAGAAGACGTACCCTAAGGGGTACATCAAAAAGGCCCCGAAGAAGGCCAGGAGTACAACGAGGAAGAGGACCGTGCCGGGACCCAACTCAGAGCGCATAGCCGAAGCTCCTCGGCATCACGGTGGATTCGAACTGGTTCCTGAAGAAGTCGTCCGTCATACCGGCTATGAAGTCCCTCACGACCCCCGCAGGAGGGGTGGTGAGCTTGTAGCACTCCTCCATCGGCCCGTAGAACTCCCATATTGCGGAGTCCTCCTTCCCCTTCTCGAGGTCTTCGGAGTACCTGGAGAAGAGCACCCTGAACATGTTCCTTATCTTCCCGGATTCTGTCTTTATGGCCGGGTTTTGGTATATGCGCTCGTAGTTGAATTCCTTGAGGAGCCTCAAGGCCTCCGATACCTCTGGGCTGAAGCTCACGTAAGGTCTACCGTAGCTGTTGAATATCAGGTCCCTTACCAGCGTGTTCACTATCTCCCTGTTGGTCCTGCCCAGTACCCTCGTCACATCCTCCGGAAGTTCGTCCCTACTTATGAGCCTTATGGTTATCGCATCCTCGACGTCCCTTCCTATGTAACTTATAGTGTCGGCCATCCTCACTATGCACCCCTCCAATGTCATGGGGGTGAGGGGAAGCTCAGGGTCCTCCTCCTTGGCCCTCACCTCCTCCCAGAACCTCTTCCAGTCCTTGTCCTTCTGGGGCTGAAGCTTCACGCTGTGGACCTCCCCGTCGTGGCAGAGTATACCGTCGAGGGTCTGGAGGGTGAGGTTCGTCCCCCTCCCGTGGTCCTCTATCCGGGAGAGGAGCCTCACGCCGTGGACGTTGTGGAGGAAGTGGGGGAGGTCGTGCTCGAGGCAAAGTTCCGAGAGGTACCCCTCCCCTTCGTGGCCGAAGGGGGCGTGGCCTATGTCGTGGCCGAGGGATATAGCCTCTATGAGGTCCTCGTTGAGGCCCAGGCACCTCCCTATCTGCCTGGCTATCTTGGATACGAGCTGGACGTGGAGGACCCTATGGGTTATGTGGTCGTTCTCGAAGAGGTAGAAGGCCTGGGTCTTGTCTATGTACCTCGTATATGCCCTCGAGTGCAATATCCTGTCAGCATCCCTGGAGAAGGGAGGACGGAGGGGGTCCTCCTCCTCGGGACGTTCCCTTACGGCCTGAGAGCTTTTGGTCGCGTAGGGGGAGAGGTGGAGCTCCTCCCTCCTTAGGTCCTCGGCCAGCCTTTCTACCTGCCACATACGATCTCCCTCGCCCTCCTTAGGTCCTCGGGCGTGTCGACCCCGAAGGATTGGTATTCGGTCTCCGCGACCGCTATCTTGTATCCGTGCTCCAGGGCCCTCAACTGCTCCAGCTTCTCGTAAAGTTCCAAGGGAGTAGGGGGAAGCCCGGACAGGGTCATAAGGAATTCCCTCCTGTAGGCATATATTCCTATGTGCCTTAAGAACTTCGCTTTCTCAAGCCATCCCTCCTCTGGCACGTCCCTCAGGAAGGGTATGGGCGAACGGGAGAAGTATAGGGCGTGGCCTTCGAGGTCCAGGACGACCTTGACCACGGATGGGTCCCAAAGTTGCTCCGGATCGTCTATCCTCCCTGCAGCGGTCGCCATAGGAACATCGAGCTTGAGGATCGCTTCCACGACCTGGTCCACGACCTCGGGGTCCAGGAAGGGTTCGTCCCCCTGTACGTTCACAACGAGGTCGGGAGAAAGCCCCTTCGCCACCTCGGCTACCCTGTCCGTGCCCGAGGGATGCTCGGGGGACGTCATGACCACCTCACCTCCGAACTCCTCCACCACCTCCGCCACCCTGGGGTCGTCCGTGGCGACTATGACCCTTCCTACTGCCCCTGCCCTACACGTCCTCTCCCAGACCCACCTTATCATGGGTTTCCCCCCTATGTCCAGGAGGGGCTTTCCCGGAAGCCTACTCGACCAGTACCTCGCCGGTATCACCGCGACGACCTCTGTCACTCTATCGCCCTCGGGACCTTAAAGTAACCCATATGTTCCGCAGGGGCGTTGGCCATGAGCTCTTCCCTGGGCACGGAGGGCCTCGCCTCGTCCTCGCGGAAGACGTTCTTGAGCGGGAGGACGTGGGAAGTGGGAGGGACTCCCCCGGTGTCGAGCTCCTCAAGCTGAGCGATGTAGTCCAATATGCGGTTGAGCTGGGATATAAACCTTCCCTTCTCCCCTGAGAGCTTGAGCCTGGCGAGGTACGCCACCTTTTCCACGTCCTCTAACGTTACGGCCATTTCCCCTCCCTTCCGTTAGGAAATATAACACCTCCGTCGGACGAAGGCAAGCCGGACTCCCCCTCGGCCCGCAGCAGGGCGACCTCCTGGGCGAGGTTCTTTACCTTCTCCGAAAGGTCCGAGACCTTGATGGAGAAGTGGAGGTTCATGAGCATCAGGAATATGATGCCGAAGAAGAAGAGCGTAGAGCTCGTGAACCCGGCACCTATGAACTTGGTTATGGCCTGCAGGAGCCCGTACCATACCCCTAACACGAGCATGAGGGCTCCCACCAGCAACCAGAGGAAGGAATACTCCTCCCTAAGCTTACGCCTGCGCACGAGCTCCACTATGGCCACCAAGATGACCAAGGCCACTGCCACGGCGAATATCTTCTGTCTTAAAGGCATGGTTCACCCCTCCTTAGGCTTACGAAGTACCGTCACGAAAAGCGAGAGGCTCATCTTGAATATGTAATAGAGCGGACGCATCCCTCGATGGAGCGTGCCCTTGGAGCGATCCTCGTACATCGTCACCGGTATCTCCTTTATCCTGAACCCGGCCCTGTGGAGCATCACTATAACATCGGCGTCCGGATAGTCTACGGGATATACGTCCTTAGATAGGTAATTTAAGGCTTTACGGTTCAATCCAATATATCCTGAAGTTGGATCGGTGACCCTCTGCCGGATGAGGAAGGAGGTGACGACAGCGAACAACACCCTGCCTATGCGCCTGAGGATGGGGCCGCGGTATCTCCTTCCCTCCTGCTCCAGGAACCTCGATCCTATCACCACGTCCGCCCTGTCCCCCCTGAGCTCCCTCAGGAAATCCGGCAAGT
This sequence comes from Candidatus Latescibacterota bacterium, assembly GCA_012961755.1. Classification (GTDB taxonomy): domain Bacteria; phylum Latescibacterota; class 4484-107; order B68-G9; family B68-G9; genus B68-G9. Next base: position 962 of record DTYS01000152.1, on the reverse strand, counting down.
TCTTAGGCTCGTGTTGGCCGTCCCCGTCCATCTGGAGCACGTAGTCGTATCCGCTCCGCAGGGCGTACTTATATCCCGTCTGCACCGCGGTGCCGTATCCCATATGGAAGGGGAGGCTTATGACCTTCGCCCCGCCCCTGACCGCCGCCGAGGATGTGCCGTCCGCGGACCCATCGTCCACCACGACCACGTCCAGCTCGGGCGCGCACCTGCGTATCCCATCTATCACCCGGGCTATGTTCTCCACCTCGTTGTAGGCCGGGATCACAACAAGACAGTCCGACCTCTTCGTCATGGCTACCTTAAGACCGCTAACCTCTCGGTCATCCTGCGTCCGGGAGCATCCAGCAGAAGTATGTACACTCCCTGCGCCACCTGCCTGCCCATATCGTCCCTCCCGTCCCAAGTTATCCTGTGGGAGCCGGATGGCATCTCGCCCTCGGTCAACGTGCGCACCTTCCTGCCCAGCACGTCGTATATCCTGAGGCTCACCATATAGGGCCGGGGGAGGTGGAGGGCGATACATCCGGGAGGGAGGAAGGGGTTAGGTAAGGCGGTCAACTTCCAAGAGGTGGGAACTTCCCCCGTCAGCCCCCTCCCTCCGCAGGGCGATAGGTCGGAGCCGAGCAGCAATGCACGGGATACGACCGGTTTGGGGAACTTCCCCACCTTAGCCCTGAACTCCACCCTTGCCAAGCATCCGCTTCCGCTTACGCCTCCGACCCTGCCGAGCCTCGTTCCGCCCACGACCACCTTCCCGGGGAGGGTCCTCGCCACGAAGGCCGCCTCGTCCCGGCCCCCCAAGAATCCCCCGTCCTCTACGCCGGCCAACTCCAGGGTCCGGTCGTCGTACGAGAGCACGAAGTGGAAGGCGTAAAGGTCGTCCACCTCCTCAGCCCTCACCTCGAACTCCGTTCCCTCGGGCCTGAGCACGATGCAGGACGGTGGAACCGCGAGCTTGG
>DTYS01000151.1 GCA_012961755.1 Candidatus Latescibacterota bacterium | reverse complement strand
TCCGAGACCCCGAAGGCCGTGTGGATCCATACGGCCCTGAGCTCCCCCTCCCTTGAGGGCTGCATCTCCGCGTACGCCTCCACCGCCTTCCTCTTGGCCTTAAGGGCAAAGTAGAGGGCTCGGGCGTAGTTCTTCCTGCCCATCTCTTCGATCGCCCTTGCCCTCAGCTTGATAGCCTCCTTGAGGGGCCCGGCACCTCCCCTCACCCTGGCCTCCTTCCACATTTCCTCAAGGTTCGTGAACTTGCCGACATTCCCCACCTTCTCCAAAGCCCCTCCTGCCATGACCGGCCAGAAGCTCGGAAGGAGGCGTCCTACGATGCCTGCAAGTATGAGGGCCCTCTTCCCGACGTCACCCTCCAGGAGCACGTGGGACATGTAGCAGCCCGATGGGGAACATAAGACGGCCGGATACCCGGTGTCCCTCCCCTTTCCATCGTACCACTCGGCCAACACCTCGGCTCCGGGCGAGGCAGGTTCCACCACGAATATGTTCCAGGACGACTGCCTCACCCTTTCAGGAAGGCCCGGTACCCTTCCCTTCACGAACCTCATCTCCGAGAACTGGCCCGGATACTCCCGGCGGAGGTACCTGACCCTACGTATCCCGAGGACTTGGGCGAGGGTGTCCGGCAAGGAATAGAAGAGCAGCAACTTCCCTCCGCCCTCCACGAACTCGGCCAGGGCGTCCGAGATGGCGTCGGAGGGCTCAGGTAGGTACGGGACCACGACGAGCCGGAACTTCCTTAAGGTGTCTACCGAGATGGCCTCCGGTGGAAGTTCGACGTACGGTATCCCTAAGGCCTTGAGGCACGCCTCCAACGTGCCGAAGTAGTCGGTCCGGACCAGAACGGTTCTCGCCGGAGGTCTCAGGCGGGGTGGGCGGGGGACGTACTTGGGAGGAGCACAGGTCCATAGAAGGCCCAACAGCAGGGTCAAGACCAACTTCTTCATGGTCGTCCCTCCTTAAGAAAGGTGAACTTTACGTCGCCCCACGTGGTCCCTCGAACGGCCGGAGGGGCGACCAGGAACTTCAGGATCCCGAACTTCTCTGGGGTGTGGAAGGCAGGGCGCCCCACGGGCGACCACGCCATAAGCACCCAGTCCTTCCCCAACGGCCTTTCTATCCTGTAGAGGTTCCCCCTCCAGGACGTCCCATCCTCGGGAGGCCCCCCCGTAGCTCCGGGTACATCAGAAAGTGAGGCCCAGGGGATGGCCATCTCGACGGTCCATCCCTCGTCCAAATCGTCCCTTCTGTTCACCGTACCCCTCACCAGGACAGCGGTCTGAAGCCCTTCCATGTTCCAACCTATCTCCGACTTCCAGGGCTTAATGCTGACTATCTTCAGGTCGACGACAGTGTTATTCGGGCTCACCTCGAGTTCCGCATAATTCATCCCGTCACCGTCCGGGTCCAGGAAGACCTCCACCACCTCCTCTTCCCAGAGGTGGGAGTCCCTCTGGGTGAGGGTACCCCAGATGTCCGGATCGGAGCATATGAAGGCTACGTAGAGGTTCTCATCGTCCCAAAGCATCTTGGTATAGGTGGATATATCCTCCGGGAGCGGGGAACCCTCCACCGCCTCGACCAGGGAGACCTCTTCTGCCACCTTCCACGCCTTATCGTCCAATACTCCGTCGATCACTATCTCGGACGATGTGCTCAGCACTTCCCTCTCCGGGACCTCCTGCGCCCACGTCGCCGGGATCAGGCACAGGACTACCGCTCCTGCCCTCAGGAACTTCATCCCTCCTCCCTCCGGCTTTGGGGTTGTCGTTCACATTTGGCCTTCATGGCCTGAACTGTAGGGAGTACACATCCGCATCCCTCAGGACGAACCTGAGCCTGACGGGGGTCCTGGCCAGGCGTCCAAGGTCCGTTCCCCCCTTCCACCCGACCACGGCCTCCACTTCATCCCCGTAGAGCTCCTCGCACTCCTCGAGGCCGAACCCGGGTATCGGCCTTCCCTCCCTGTCCTGAACTTCAACCCTTATGCTTCCTGCGGCCGATGTGCTGTAGTTAAGGACGAGCCTCTTTCCCTCGAACTTAAAGGGCTTCGTGGTGAACTCCCCTCCCGAGTACGGGGCGCCGACCGAGACGAACCCGTCCACCCTGAGCGAGAACTTCCTCAACCTGCAGGGACCTACATAGTAGTTCTCATTCGAGTATATGGAGAGCACGTCGGGCGCTTCGGGCAACCTCGACCTCGTCGTGACCAGCCCCCACGCTATCATGTTGTTCCTCTGCCACCACCTCTCCCTCTGGGGACCCGGCCTCAGGAAGGCTTCCCCCCACCTCCTCCAGCGTAGCCCGTCCCTGCTCGTCATAAAGAGCCCGTCCGACACCCCCATCATGGGATGCTCCTCTATCTTCTTCCTCTCCGGCAGGAAGCGCATGGGGAAGCCCAAAAGGATGTGGGGAGCACGGAAGTAGGGAATTACGGCGTTGGTGTAGAGGTGTTCTAAGGGAGCGTCCCCGAAGTCGAGCCAGGTGGGCTCCGTCCAGCGGACGAAGTCGTCCGACCTGCAGGTCATTATGTGTCTCCATCCTTCGTACGATCCCCTGTGGAACTCCACATACCTCTCCCTCACGGGGTCCCAGAAGGCGAGGTTCTGGGAATCGAAGGCACCCTTCGTGATGACGGGTTCCTCCCTTATGAGCTTCCAACGTATCCCGTCAGGGGAGGCGAAGGCCCTCAGCCCCCCCTTGACCACACCGAGGGCCTTGTACCTCTCCTCAGGGGGGCAGTCCGGATTGAGGTCCCTGAATGGGGTGAAGTTGTGCGACTCGCTTCCTATCCAGACTATGTTGTTCCTCTTGGAACCTCCGAACTCGTACAGCCCCAGCTCAGGTCTGGTCCAGTTCGTCCCGTCCTCGCTCTCGGCGTAGCAGGTTACTTCGTGAGTGACCCTCCGGGAACCCCAGTCGTAGTGGGACCCACGGTAGTACATCCTGTAGATGTCCTCGTCCTTGAACACGGTTACATATCCGCTCGTGTTGCCCTCCCAGGGTCTGTCGAACTCCATGACCACCTCTTCGGGCGTGGGATGGTGGAGCACGAGCGATACTCCGTCCATCACCTCTATGAGGTGATCGTCCACGAAGAGTTCGAGCCCCGAGCCCACGTCCACAACTTCATCCTTCGCCATACCTCGCCTCCTAAAAAGATTCTATCTTCCTTACGAGTTCCTCAGGAAGGCGGGGGCCTTCGGAGACGGCCACGTTCTCCGCTACCCTCTCCGGCCTGTGGGTGGCAGGTATCACGACCGAGACCCGGGGGTCGGAAAGTAGGTACCTCAGGGCTAACTGGGCCAAGGAGTCCCCGAACTCCTTTGCCACCTCCTCAAGCCTGTCCAACTTCCTGACCATATTCTCGGTCACGTAGCTAGGCCTCTCCCTCAGAAGTTCCTCCTTCCTGTCCCCGAGGAGGCCCATATGGAGGGGACTTCCGAGGATCACCGCTACGTCGTGTTCCTGGGCCAAGGGGACGAGCTTGTGCTTGGCCTCCTGGGTCACGAGGTCGTACTTGTTGTAGGTGAGGACGGAGTCGAATTCGCCCGTCTCCACGGCCCTGGCTAGGAGGTCGAGGTCAGCTCCTGTGATGCCTATCCCACGGACGAGCCCTTGGTCCCTCATCTCCTTCATCGCCTCCAAAGCCTTCCCCCTGCCGAAGATTCCCTCCCACCCCGCCACCTCGGATTCGTGTATCTGGAGGAGGTCCACGTGGTCCCTACGGAGGCGCTTCAGGCTTCCCTCGAAGCTTCGCCAGACGCGGTCCTTGGAGTAGTCGAACCCATCTGGAAGCCGCCCCACCTTCGTCGCGATGAAGACCTCCTTCCGCCAGCCTTCCAACGCGTGGCCTATTATCCTCTCGCTGTAGTAGTTCCCGTAGACCGGGGCGGTATCTATGTAGTTGACCCCGAGCTCCAGGGCCGTCCTCACCGTCTCGGCTGCAGCATCTATGGGCACCTCGTTCCTCCTTCCCCCGAGCCACGCCCCTCCGAGCCCTACCTCCCCTACCCTCCAGCCGAGCCTGCCGAACCTCCTGTACCTCATCCCTTACTGGCTCATGATTAGACCGTGTCTACCTATGAGGTTGGTGGGGACACCTATCCCCTTGAACGCCTCTACCGCTGCGTCTAAGTGTCTCTGCCCTCCGCTCAGGCAGAAGTTAAGGTGTCCCGGCATGAGGGCGTCCACATTTAAGCCCTTCAGCTTCCAGATGTTTTCCCTGTAGTCCTCGAGGGAGGAGCCCACGCAGTTGAGAAGGCTTATCACCCCGCCGAAGAATATAGCGTCCCCGGAGAATAGGTACCTCCTCTCACCGTCCACCAGGTACAGCATGGACCCCTTACTGTGGCCGGGAAGGTGTATGCCCCTGACCCTGAGCTTTCCCACTTCGAACTCGTCCCCGTGCTTCAGCTCCATGTCCACGGGACAGGGCCTGAGGCGGTAGTTGGGAGGATAATATCCGTCCTCACGAGCCTGGGCGAGGGCGGTGGCCTCCTCGTCCCCCTCCCTCAGGAAGGGGGCCTCCACCTCCGAGATAGCAACCCTGGCCCCGGTGGCCTCCTTCAGGGCTGCCGCACCTCCTATATGGTCCCCGTGGGCGTGGGTTATGAGGATGTACCTCACATCCTGCGGCCTGAAGCCTTCAGCCTCCACGTTCCGGAGGATGTCGTCCACATCTAAGCCAGCTCCAGCGTCCACGAGAGCGAGCTCCTCCCCGCCGTCCAATAGGTACACGTGACAGTCCAGCTCGTGGGTAAGTCCTACACCTGCCGAGCCGCTTCCCACTAAATGGACATCTTCCGTAAGCTTCATGGTCCCTCCTTGGCGAGTAGCTACCGGTTTAAAGATACCTATATATCGCTCCTCCGGCAAGGGTAAAATCTTACATCGGCATGCGAAGCCCTAAGTTCCTTGACAAATGTTAGGATAAGAGGTATATTTACATTTAGCTTCGCCCTGGGCGTCCTGAGGTTGTCGAACATCGGGTTGCGCCGGGAATCTTCAAGCTCAGGAACGATCTGACTATAGTAAGGGAGGTCGTCAACTGACCCGATCTCGATCCGTATGGAAAGCTCAGGCAAGCACCATATCGGAAGCTCTCTCAAGATTATGTTACCCAAGCTAGTCCCAGTTCCCTCAGGCCTCCTGCGAAGCGGCGACGAACTCTTTGAGAAGGTCCTCAGGGGAGGATTTTGGGTATCCTTAGCCTTAGGGGTAGACAAAGTTTTGGGCCTGGTCAGATCCATATTTCTGGCCAGGCTTCTATTTCCCGAAGATTTCGGGTTGATGGGC
>DTYS01000150.1 GCA_012961755.1 Candidatus Latescibacterota bacterium | reverse complement strand
TGATTTCCAAATTAAAAAAAATCATGAGGAAATAGAAAATCTAAATCAAAGATTGGATTCTGTCACAAAAGACCTGGATGATCTTGTAAGTTTAGATGACTATAAGTTGATACAACGGATAACCTAAGGAAAAGGATTGACAATTTCTGTGGTATGCTGTACAATAAGGGCGTATCGAGAGGGAGGCGTACATGCATCCGATCCTGTTACATCTTGGCCCCCTAGAGGTACGTTCATATGGGGTGATGTTAGCCATGGCGTTCGCCTCGGCCGCCTACTTCGCTATGTGGAGGGCAGGGAAGTTCGGAGTCCCCAAGGAAGCCTTAGGGAACCTGCTTACGTGGACCGTAGTTTCGGGTGTCCTGGGCGCGAGGCTCTTCTACGCGGCGTTCCATTGGGACGAGTTCAGGGGACATGCCTGGGACGTGGTGAATCCCTTTCAAGGGGGCAGGATAGGTATAGCTGGGCTCACGTGGTACGGGGGGTTGATCCTTGCGACCGGGGTGGGGATGTTGTACCTTAGGACTAAGAAGCTTCCGCTTTGGAGGACGATGGACCTCATAGCTCCGTCCGTGGGATTGGGGATATTTCTGGGCAGGATAGGGTGCTTCCTGAACGGCTGTTGTTTCGGGAGACCGAGCGAACTTCCTTGGGCCGTGATCTTTCCACCTGACAGTCCCGCAGGCGGCGTCTTCCCCGGGGTGCGCGTACATCCTACCCAGCTATACATGTCATTGTACGGGCTTATAATATTTGGGACCTTGCTGTGGGCCGAGAGGTTCAGGAGATGGGAGGGCTTCAGCTTCTGGCTTCTGGTCATGCTTTATGCTTCGGGGAGGTTCCTGGTGGACTTCGTGAGGTACTACGAGGAGGGCATGCAGGTGCATCTGGGGGAGGTGGCACTCTCCGTGAACCAGGTCCTGAGCATAGGACTGTTCCTCGTAGGACTGGGGATGCAGATCTACCTTGGGAGGAGGAGATGAGGAAGGTGGATCTACAGGTGGACGGATCTAGGTGTAAGGGATGTGGGCTCTGCGTAGAGTTCTGCCCTGCCGGTGTCCTGGAGCTCTCGGACGAGGGGTATCCACGCGTCCGTATCGTGGGCCTCGAGAGGTGTACCGGATGTTTCAACTGTGTCACCATGTGCCCTGATGTAGCGATATCGGTAAAGGTATACGAGGAGGATAAGGTTGGGTGAGAGGACTCTCATGAAAGGGAACGAAGTCTTGGGGGAGGCCGCTGTCAGGGCTGGCTGTAGGTTCTACTTCGGTTATCCCATAACCCCCCAGAACGAGCTCACGGCCTACATGGCGAAGAGGATGGACGAGGTGGGAGGTGTCTTCCTCCAGAGCGAGAGCGAGCTTGCTGCTATAAATATGATATATGGGGCCTCCGCCGCAGGTGCGAGGGCTATGACGTCCTCCTCCGGCCCTGGGATAAGCCTTATGCAGGAGGGCATATCTTACCTTGCTGGGGCAGAACTTCCTTGCGTGATAGTGAACGTGATGAGGGGCGGGCCTGGGCTCGGAAACATAGCCCCATCGCAGGGGGACTACTTTCAGGCCACGAGGGGCGGAGGACACGGGGATTACAGGACCATAGTTTTGGCGCCATACAGGGTACAGGAGATGGCCGACCTCACGACCTTGGCGTTCTACCTGGCAGATAAATACCGCACCCCGGTCGTGGTGCTCGTGGACGCCGTATTGGGGCAGATGATGGAGCCGGTGGAGTTCAAGGAGCCGGACCTTCCTCCGCTTCCTCCCAAGGATTGGGCCGTGGGGTACATGATGGGGAGGCCGAAGAGGCTCGTGACTTCCCTCTATTTAGCTCCAGGGGCTTTGGAGAGGCACAACCTGCACCTCAAGGAGAAGTACGAGAGGATAGAGAGGGAGGAGGTGAGGTGGGAGGGGGTGTGCTTAGAGGACGCTGAGGTGGTCCTCGTGGCGTACGGGACGAGCGCGAGGGTGTGCCTCGGAGCTGTAATGAGGGGGAGGAGCGAAGGAAGGAGGATAGGGCTCCTCAGGCCCATAACCCTCTGGCCGTTCCCCTGGAAGGTCCTGAGGAAGGTGGCGGAGAAGGTTAAAGCTATCTTAGTGGTGGAGATGAGCTTGGGCCAACTTATGGAAGACGTGAGGCTGGCGGTGGAGGGGAGGTGTCCCGTGCGCCTCTTGGGGAGACCCGGAGGGGGGGTGCCCACGGTGAGGGAGGTGTCCGAGAAGGTGGAGGAGATGTCGGATGAAGGTGTTGAGAGCTTATAGGAAGCCCGAGAGCCTTACAGATGTGAAGTTCAGGTACTGTCCTGGGTGCGGGCACGGGATAATTGCGAGGCTCGTGGCGGAGGTGGTGGACGAACTCGGTATAAGGGAGAGGACGGTGGGGGTAGCTCCCGTGGGATGTGCGGTCTTCGTGGAGGAGTACTTCAACTTCGACATGGTCGGTGCAGCCCACGGGAGGGTATGTCCCGTAGCTACGGGGCTCAAGAGGGTGCTTCCGGACCATGTTATCTTGGGTTATCAGGGGGATGGGGGCCTTGCGGCCATAGGGCTCGCCGAGGTGGTACACGCGGCCGCCAGAGGGGAGAGGGTGACGGTGATCTACGTGAACAACGCCGTGTACGGGATGACGAGGGGACAGATGGCTCCCACGACGCTCCTGGGACAGAGGACCACGACTACCCCTTCGGGAAGGAACCCCAGGAGGGACGGGTTTCCGCTTAAGGTGTGCGAGCTTTTGGCAGGACTTGAGGGTACGGCGTACATGGCCAGGGGGACTGTCACGTCCCCGAGGAACGTGAGGACCCTGAAGAGGTACATAGAAAGGGCTATAAGGACGCAGATGGAGGACAGGGGGTTTTCGCTCGTGGAGGTCCTTTCGCCCTGCCCCTCAAATTGGCATATGAAGCCCTTAGAGGCCATCGCGTGGGTCGAGGAAAGGATGGTACCATTCTACGGCTTAGGAGAGGTGAAGACATAGGAGGGCGAGGTGCACGCTGAAGTCCTAGTGGCGGGGAGGGGTGGGCAGGGGGTGCTGATCTTCGGCACCGTCCTGGCGCAGGTTGTGGTGCGTGAGGGTAGGGAGGTGAGCTACTTTCCATCGTACGGGGCGGAGGTGAGGGGGGGCTTGAGTCAGTGCTCCGTGGTGGTCTCGGACGGGGAGATAGCTTCCCCCATAGTTGAGGAGCCGGACCTGCTCGTGCTTATGGACCCGGGGCTCTTGGAAAAGTTCGGGCCTTGGGTGAGGCCGGGGGGGAGGATATTTCTCGACGGGAAGGTCCGTAGGGGGTTGGAAGGAAGGATTTGTATGTACGTCCGGGCCTCGGGTCTGGCCTCGGAAAGGGGGGTCCCGAGGGCAGCTAACATGGTGATGTTGGGGGCCTTGGCGAGGGAGACCGGGATCGTGAGGTTGGCCTCCCTAGAGGAGGCTTTGGAGATGCTCCATGAGGGCGAAGTGTTGGAGGCGAACAGGAAGGCCCTCAGGCTCGGGTACGAAACGGGGGCGAGGAAACTATGAACGAGCTGTGGGAGAAGGTGGAGAGTTTCCTCCCTTTGGTTTCTAAGCCTGGGAGGTATCTGGGGAACGAACCTCACACGGTACGGAAGGACCTGGAGGAGGTGGAGGTTAGGGTGGTCCTGGCCTTCCCGGACGTCTACGACATAGGTGGGAACTACTTAGGGTTCTCCATCCTCTACCACATCGTAAACCGGAGGGAGGAGGCCTCGGCCGAGCGGGCCTTCGCCCCGTGGCCCGATATGGAGGAGGAGATGAGGAGGAGGGGGATACCCCTCTTCTCCTTGGAGAGCAAACGTCCCCTGAAGGAGTTCGACGTGGTCGGGTTCACCCTCCCTTACGAGCTTACTTATACCAACATATTGAATATGTTGGATTTGTCTGGGATTCCGATCCTTTCGGAGGAGAGGGGGGAGGACGACCCGTTGGTCATAGGGGGAGGGGCCGGCGCTTACAACCCCGAACCTTTGGCTCCGTGCTTGGACGCCGTAGTGGTCGGGGACGGCGAGGAAGCGATCGGGGATATAATCGACCTATTGGTGAAGCTGAAGAGGGAGGGGGCCTCGAGGAAGGAGAAGCTCAGGGCCTTTGCCCAGGTGCCTGGGGTCTACGTACCGTCCCTCTACGAGGCGAGGTACGAGGGCGGGAGGTTTTCGGGGGTCCGGCCCAAGGAGGAGGGCGTCCCGGAGGTCGTGGAGGCGAGGTGGGCTCCCCTCAGACCGGAGAACTATCCACCCTCCCCCATCGTCCCGTTGGTGGACGTCGCATACGACCATCTTTCGGTGGAAGTTATGAGGGGATGCACTAGGGGGTGTAGGTTCTGCAACGCGGGGATGATATACCGGCCCCCGAGGGAGAGGCCGGTCGAGGAAGTCTTAGAGGACATAAGGAGGTGGACGGCATCCACGGGATGGGAGGAGGTTTCGCTACTTTCCCTTTCCACCTCGGACTACAGTGGATTGAGGGAGCTTCTGGAGGGGGCGAACGAGCTCTTGGTCCCCCAAAGGGTGGCGGTCTCGCTCCCCTCCCTCAGGCCGGATTCCTTCACCGAGGAGCTCGCGGAGGCGGTCGGCCATGTAAGGAAGGCCGGGATAACCTTCGCTCCGGAGGCAGGGACGGAGAAGCTCAGGAAGGTCATCAACAAGGACATAAGGGATGAGGACCTCCTGAGGGCCGTGAGGGTAGCCTACGGGAAGGGATGGACCACGGTAAAGCTCTACTTTATGCTCGGACTTCCCACCGAGGATATGGAGGATGTGGAGGGGATAGTCAGGCTCGTGCGGAGGGCTGCCAGGGTCGCCAGGGAACACGGGAGGAACAGGAGGCTTCACGTCTCCATCTCCCCCTTCTCCCCGAAACCCAACACCCCGTTCCAGTGGGAGGGAATGGAGGACCTGGCCTCCCTGGGCAGGAAGATATCGTACCTGAGGAGGAGGTTGAGGGGAGTTCCGAACGTGGTGCTCAGGTGGAGGAAGCCCGAGGTCACGCTCTTAGAGACGGTCCTGGCGAGGGGGGACAGGAGGCTTTGGGACGTCGTGAGGAGGGCCTGGGAGAAGGGGGCTAAGTTCGACGAGTGGGGGGAGTTCTTCAACTTCGGGAGGTGGGAGGAGGCCTTCAGGGATGCCGGGATCGACCCTTACCGGGAGGCAGGGCCGAGGGAGGTGGATTCTCCCCTCCCCTGGGATCACATAAGACCTTGGGCCAAGAAGGAATTTTTGGCGGAGGAGAGGGAGAGGGGCCTTAAGGGGACGACCACGCCGGACTGCAGGGGGAGCGGATGTTACCTCTGCGGGAGGGAGGTCTGTCCCCCGGAGCTGCTCCTGGGGAGAGGGGGAACCTTCCTGAGGAGGGAGGAGGTGGCCGTCCGGTACGGGAGGAGGCCCCGGAGGAGCTTGGCCTCGGAGCCCGTCCTTCGTTCGCTCCTCAGGGTCAGGTACGCCAAGGAGGGGACCGCGAGGTTCTTAGGGCACCTGGACGCGGTGAGGATATTCGAGAGGGCTGTACGGATGGCGAAGGTCCCAGTAGCATATTCCCAGGGGTTCCATCCGAGGCCGAGGATCTCCTTCGGCCCGCCGCTTCCCTTGGGCATAGAGAGTACAGTGGAATACGTAGACGTACATCTTTCGGAGCCATATCCTAAGGACATAGTGGTGGCCCTGAACAGGGTCCTGCCCGAGGGGTTCAGGGCCTTGGAGGCCAGACCCATGTTCGGAAGGACCCCTTCCTTAAGTTCGGCCATCTCCCTGGCGGTCTACCGTGTGGAACTTAAGGTGGTCGAGGGATTGAAGGAGCTGGTGTGCAAGTTTATGGAGAGGGAACATGTATCCATCCGTCGGAAGGTGAGGGACGAGGAGCGGACGGTGGACATAAGGCCGGGCATAAGGGCTTTGGTCCCCGGGGACGGAAGCTTGGAGATGAGGGTCTCGGTGGGGAAGGAGGAAAGTCCCCGGCCGTACGAGGTATTGGAGGCCCTCTTGGGATGGCCCGAGGAGAGGGTGAGGCTCCTGCGGGTGGTGAGGACAGGGCTGTTCGTGGAGCTTGATGGGCGGTTGAAGACGCCTATGGAGGTATGGTGAGGTGCGGACCGCAACCGGGGGTAGTATGAGCTTCGCACGGTGGGAGGCAGAAGTTTTCTCTCCGGTCCTCCGGTCCGCCCGAGCGAGAGGAGATGGGAGAGGTGCGTACGGAGATAGTCCTAAATTCGGCGATACACGAGACCAGGATAGCGATATTGGAGGACGGCCGCTTGGTGGAATTGTTGGTGGAGAGGCCGGAGCAGGAGAGGATGGTAGGGAACATATACAAGGGGGTGGTGCAGAACGTGTTGCCTGGGATGCAAGCAGCCTTCGTGGACATCGGGACCGGGAAGAACGCCTTCCTTCACGTTTCGGACGTATGGGACCTGGACTTCCTGGACATAGAGGAGGAACGCCACGGGAGGCCTGGTCATGCCCCGATACAGCAGAAGCTCAGGAAGGGCCAGGAGATACTTGTACAGGTCACGAAGGAACCCATAGGGGATAAGGGGCCTAAGGTAACCACGGCCATATCCCTGCCAGGAAGGTTTGTGGTCCTGGCCCCAGGACAGGAGGAGCTTTTAGGGGTTTCCAGGAAGATCACCGACCCCGCGGAAAGGAGGAGGCTGAGGAAGTTGGCCGCGAGCTTAAGGCCCGAGCATTGTGGGGTCATAGTTAGGACTGTAGCTAAGGGGAAGGGAGAAAAGGAAATAGGTGGAGAGATAAGGAAGCTGGCCAAACTCTGGGAGAAGGTCCTGAAGGCCAGCCAGAAGGTCAGGGCTCCCGCGCTCCTCCACAGGGAGATGGGGATAACCTCGAGCTTGGTGAGGGACCTCTTCTCCGAGGATGTGGACAGGGTGGTGGTGGACTCCAAGAAGGAGTACAAAAGGATACTTTCCTACCTTAAGGAGGTCTCCCCGCACCTAAGGGAGAGGGTGGAGCTTTACGACGGGGAACTGCCGATATTCGACGCCTTCCACATAGAAGAGCAGGTGGAGGAGGCCCTCGGCAGGAGGGTGGAGCTTAAGGCCGGCGGGTTCTTAGTGATAGACCATACCGAGGCTTTGGTCTCCATAGATGTGAACACGGGAAGGTACGTCGGAAGGTACGACCAGGAAGATACGATCCTGAAGATAAACCTCGAGGCGGCCAGGGAAATAGCAAGACAGCTAAGGCTCAGGGACATAGGGGGGATAATAGTCGTAGATTTCATAGATATGGCCTCCCCGAGGAACAGGAGGAGGGTGGAACAGGAGCTGGCCGAAGCCCTCAGGAGGGACAGGGCGAGGACGAACATACTGCCCATAAATCAGTTCGGCCTTTTGGAGATGACCCGTCAGAGGATGAGGCCGAGCTTGCTCTACACCTTCAGCGAGCCCTGTCCCGTGTGCGGGGGGGTAGGTAGGGTCCAGGGGAGGGACACGACGGTGACGAAGGTAGAGAGGTGCCTCAAGAGGGCCAGGGTGTACTCCGGGGAGAGGAAGTTCGTCCTGAGGGTGCATCCGAGCGTCGCTGAATACCTCTTGGAGGATAGGAACAGAAAGCTCAAGCTCCTCCAGAAGTCGGCCAAGGTGAAGATAGAACTTGAGGAGGATAGGGAGCTTTCCATAGAGGATTTCCGGGTGATCTCCCAAAGGACCGGCGAGGACATGACGGAGAGGTACGGTAAGGGATGAAGATGCTTGACATCCGTCCGATTCTATGTTATCTTAGTTTGCGTTAACTTGACGAAAGGAGGGAGCAGGATGAAGCGAATAGGTGTGCTGACGGGGGGTGGGGACGCCCCTGGGTTAAACGCTGTAATAAGGGGGGTCACGGTCAAGGGAGCGCAGCTGGGATACCAGATATTGGGATTCAGGCTCGGGTGGAAGGGAATGCTCGAGAAGGATTACGAGGAACTCTCCTTGGAGAAGGTGGAGGACATACACAGGCGGGGCGGGACGATATTGGGCTCCTCCAGGACCAACGTGGCCAAGGTGCCGGACGGGTTCGAGATAGTCAAACGGAACCTGGAGGAGCTTGACATATATGCCCTGATAGCTGTCGGGGGTGACGATACTTTGGGGGTAGCCAAGAGGCTACACGAGGAGGGGGGGAGGGTGGTCGGTGTCCCTAAGACCATAGATAACGATGTGGGCGCTACGGATTACACCTTCGGGTACGATACGGCCATAAACAGGGTCATGGAGGCCCTGGACCGCCTGCACACCACTGCTAGGGCCCACCAAAGGGTTATAGTTGTGGAGATAATGGGGAGGGACGCCGGGTGGATGGCCCTGGAGGGCGGGATGGCCGGAGGGGCGCACGTGATACTTATACCCGAGGTGCCCTTCAAGATAGACGATGTGTGCGAAGTGGTGAACGGAAGGTACGGCCCGGGGAAATCCAACTACGCTATAATAGCGGTGGCCGAGGGGGCGAAGAACCCCGAGGTGGACGAGAAGCTCAAGGAGTTCGGAGCTCCGGTGGACGACTTCGGGCACGTGCTCAGGACCAAGATGAAGGTGAGCTTGGCCCAGGCACTCGCCGAGATAATAGAGGAGCGGACCGGTAGGGAGACGAGGCACGTGGTCCTCGGGCACCTCCAGAGGGGCGGGGACCCGTCGGCCTTCGACAGGGTCTTCGCTACAAGGCTCGGGCTCAAAGCGGTCGAGATGGTGGAGGCCGGACAGTTCGGCATGATGGCCGCCCTCAGGGGCACCGAGATAGTCGCTGTCCCCTTGGAGGAGGCGCTCAAGGAGTCCAAGACCGTGCCCGAGCGTAGGTACGAGGAGGCGAGGGCCTTCTTCGGATAGAAGGGAGGGATGATGGCCATATCATTGGGGATAAACGGGTTCGGAAGGATAGGGAGGTTAGTGTTCAGGGCTATTATGGAGAGGGCGCCCGATGCCTTCGAAGTTAAGTCCATAAACGACCTCACGGACGCGGAGACCTTAGCTCACCTCTTGAGGTACGATTCAATCCACGGCAGGTACCCTGGGAAGGTGGAGGCCAAGGGGGACAGGCTCGTGGTGGACGGGAGGGAGATATTGGTGGTCTCGGAGCCCGACCCTGCCGAGCTTCCGTGGGGGAAGCTCGGGGTGGAGTTGGTCCTGGAGTCCACAGGTAGGTTCAGGGAGAGGGAACAGGCGGAGAAGCACCTCCAGGCCGGGGCGAAGAAGGTCTTAATATCCGCACCAGCGAAGGGGGAGGACGTCACGGTAGTCCTGGGCGTGAACGATGAAATGCTGAAGCCCGAGCATACGATAGTCTCCAACGCATCCTGCACGACGAACTCCTTGGCCCCCATGGTAAAGGTCCTTAACGATTCATTTGGAATAGAGCGTGGGCTTATGACCACGGTGCATTCGTACACCAACGA
>DTYS01000149.1 GCA_012961755.1 Candidatus Latescibacterota bacterium | reverse complement strand
TAAGTGGGCGGAGGTCCCCTTCCCCTCCGGCCCCATGACCCCGAGGCCGTGGGCGTCGTCCACCATGACCCTGCAACCGTAGTCCTCCGCGAGTTCAACTATCCCCGGAAGGTCCGCAAGGTCCCCCTCCATGCTGAAGACCCCGTCCACGACTATGAGCCTGCCGCCGTCGTCGGGAAGGCCCTCCAAGACCTTCTTCAGGCTCTCCATGTCGTTGTGCCTGTATCTCCTCATCTCCGCCTGCGAGAGGATACAACCGTCTATGATGCTCGCATGGTCCGCCTTGTCCACTATAACGTAATCCCCGCGACCTAGGAGCGAGGATATCGTGCCCAGGTTCGTCTGATATCCCGTGCTGAATACTAAGGCCGCCTCCTTCCCCACGAAGTCAGCTAGGGCCTCCTCAAGCTTCTCGTGGATATCTAAGGTCCCGTTGAGGAAGCGGGAACCTGTGCAACCTGTGCCGTACTTCCTCAGCGCCCCCTCGGCAGCCTCCTTCACCTTGGGATGGGTGGTAAGGCCGAGGTAGTTGTTAGAGCCTATCATTATGAGCCTGTGTCCCCTTATCACCACCTCGGTCCCGTCGGTGGAGGATATGGGGGTGAAGTACGGATAGTGTCCCTTGCGTATGGCCTCCTTTGCGTCCGTGTACCTGTAACACTTCTCGAACACATCCATAGCCCATTCCCCTTTCAGAAAAGTTCTATGCGTATGTACCTCCCCGGATGTCTCCTTATGTCGGCCACCAAAGAATCCATCTGTGCCACTAAGGATCTGATGCTTTCGTACAGCTCGTCCTCTACGAGCAGCCTCCCTAAGGTTCCCCTCCCCAGCCTTACCTCCGAAAGGATGTGGTCCAGGGAAGCAGTTATGCTGTCCAACCTTTCGGCCGAAGCCTTCAGCGAGGCCGAACTTGCCCTTATATCCCTTAAGGCAGCGGTCCCGCCTTCGGAAAGCTTCTTTATACCCTCAGCACCCTCCGATATGTCCGACAGGACCCTGTCGAGCCTTGCGAGGTTCTCCCTCAGCTTCGGCCTCGCCTCCTCCACGGCCATGCGAATTTCGGATATGGCCGAACCCACCTGCGAGATCGTGGTGTCGTTCAGGACGGCCCTGAGCCTCCTCAGGACCTCCCCGACCTGCTCGCCGGCCGAACCTACCGAGACCAGAATGTCCGATATCCCTGGGCCTACCTTCCCTACGAGCGTGTCCCCGGGCTCCACCGGGCCGGGGCCCTCCCCGAGCTTTATAACTATCCCCTTCTCCCCTATCGCCCCGAAGGTCTCCACCGCGAACTCGGAATCCTTCGGGACCTCCACCTTCCTATCCATCCGGACCGTAACTAACACCTTCCTCCCCATAAGCTTCAAGTCTCTAACTCTCCCGACCTTAAGCCCCGCCACCGTCACAGGGTCCCCCTTGTCCAAGCCCGAGGCGTCCTCGAGGAGCACGTAGAAAGTATATCCCCTCCTCTGTAGGCCGTACCCTTTGAGTAGGAGGACCCCAAATATCAATAAGGCCAAGGATAAGGTGAATACTATCCCTACCTTAACCTCGTCCGAAAGCACCCTCCCTCCAAGGTATAATCCCCCCGGAGAAGAACTCCCTTAATACCGGATCCTCGGAGCACCTGGCCTCCTCAGGATACCCAAGGAACCTTATCCTCCCTTCGTGGAGGAAGGCCAAGCGGTCGCACACGGAAAAGGCACTTATTATATCGTGTGTTACTATCACAGATGTGGAAAAGATGCGCTCCCTAAGCTCGGCTATAAGCCTATCTATGGAACGGGCCATAACGGGATCGAGGCCCGCGGTGGGCTCGTCGTAGAGCAGAAACTTGGGCCTCGTCACTATGGCCCTCGCAAGGCCGACCCTCTTCTTCATCCCTCCCGAAAGCTCGGCAGGCAACGCTTCCTCCCAACCTTCCAACCCCACCATCTCCAAGGCCTCGGATACCCTCCTTTCTATCTCATCCTTGGATAACTTTTCCCTCCTCAGGCCGAGCCCGACGTTCTCTGCTACGGTCATGGAATCCAGAAGGGCCGAGGCCTGAAAGACCATACCGAACTGCTTCCTCACCTCTATGAGTTCCTTGAAGGATAGCTTGGTTATGTCCCTCCCGTCCACCCATATCTCCCCCTCGTCCGGCCTCATAAGTCCTATTATGTGTTTTAAAAGCACCGTCTTCCCACATCCGCTCCTCCCCAGGACCACCAAAGTCTCCCCCTCCCTTACCTCCAAGTCCACGCCCTTAAGGACGGGTTTCCCCCCCAACCTCTTCTTCAGACCCCTTATCACTAAGGACATCCTCGTTCCCTACAATAGGATTAAGGCTAAGATATAGTTCCACATAAGTATTAAGAGGCAGGCCACCACCACGGCCTTCGTCGTAGCCCTCCCGACGCCCTCCGCCCCTCCCTTGGCGAAGAACCCCTCGTAGCATCCCACGGAAACTATGCTGAGCCCGAAGAAGACCGACTTTATGATCCCGTAGTAGACGTCCCAGGGCTTAAAGAACAACCTCATCCCGTAGAGGAAGTCCGCGGAGCTTATGCCCGAGCAGACCGATACGACCCAAGCCCCCACGACCCCCACGGTCATGGAGAAGATCGTGAGGATGGGAAACATCACCATACCGGCCAATACCCTCGGAACCACGAGGTAGGCCACAGGGTTGAACGCCAGGGTCTCCAAAGCATCTATCTGTTCGGTCACCCTCATGGTGCCAAGTTCGGCGGCGATCGTGGCCCCCACCCTCCCGGCCAGGACCAGGGCCGTAAGCGAGGGAGCAAGCTCTAAGAATATCATCTTCTCGACGGCGCTTCCGACCATAGTATGCACGGGGACCATGGCGCTTTTGAGCTGGTAGAATGTCTGGAGGGACGAGACCATCCCGGTGAACGTGGAGGTGACCAGAACTATCGGGAGTGATTCCACCCCTATCCTCACCATCTGCTTCAAGGTAGGATGGGCGTAGGTGGGGAAGTCGGTCAGGGCCCTCGCGGTCTGAAGGACGAGCGTCCCGAACCTCCCCATGTGCTCGAAGAACTTTATCACATACGTGCCTATATGCCCCAAGGGGCCCATCTAACGAGCCATCCCTTCTATCGCCCTTTCGATAAGTCCCAGGTCCTCCTCCAAAGGATAGGGCTTTCCGGAGAGCAGCCAATGATATATCATACTGTTGCAGGCTCCTATCAGAGCCACGGTTATGCTCTCGGGCCTTCCGAGCCCCCTTATCTCCCCCTTATCCATCCCCTCCCTGAGCATAGAGGCTATCTGGTCGACGTAGAAGCTGTACTTCTCCTGGACCCTCCTGTTGAACTTCTCCTGTAGCGTCGGAACGTTGGAGACGAGGATCTTAAAGAGCTCACCCTCCTGTTCGAAGAAGCGAAAATAAAGGCGAGCTGCCCTCCTGAGCTTCCCCAGGACCGTAGGCTCCTCCTCTACCTCCTCGAGTATCGCCCTCTCCAACCTCTCCATGGCCCTGTCCAACGTGGACAGGAAGAGCTCCTCCTTGGCGGGGAAGGTCCTATAAAGCGTCCCCTTCCCTATGCCGGAGCGGGCGGCTATCTCGTCCATGGTGGTGTTATGGTAGCCCTTCTCGGCGAACAGCACCTGGGCCACCTCCAACACCCGCTCCTGGCGGAGCTGGGAAGTTCCCCGTCTCATCTTCGGCATCTTAGCTTTATAAGGTTACTCTCCCCTCCTCCTGCCCAAGGAATCTATCTTCTTGCTCAGGGCCTCTATATCGGCCTTAGAGGCGAGCTGGAGCCTCTCCAAGGCCCTCCTCACCGACCCCTCCACCTTGGCCTCCATCCTCTTCTTCTCCTCCTCGGCCCTGGCGAAGAGGTCCCTCATGAACTTGGGCTGTTCGGACTCCCCCCTCCTGACCAGCTCCTCCACCTTCTCCCTGATCAGCGTCCCTGCCCCTATCCAGGCTAAGACTGCCCTGCGGACTACGCCGAGCATACCTATCACCTCCTCGTTTTTGGACTGACCAGTCCACATTGGGAAGATAACACCTTCCATCCGGGAAGTCAAGGTTATTCCTAAGGTCGGAATTTGTCCCTCCTTCATGCTCCTTATCTCCACCCCTACTGGCAGGACGGGTCCAGGGACGTCCTCTCCGTCCCTTGTCTACCCCTCATAAGGCTGTCCTTACGGGGTCTATCCTACTCCGGGACTTCTCCCTTCCAGACATATGTACGATCACGCACCCGCTTCCACTCCCTGAGCTGTGAGAAGATGTCCTCTCCTTTCCCACAGAGCACCAGGGCTCCGAGCTTCAACTCCAAGTTGTCCACAGGAGTGTAGACTACCTCCGGAATCCACGATGCACCCCAGGTCTCCCTCTCTTCCGAGAGGTAGGCCTCGTAGTCATCGGCGAGCTCCTTCAACGTCACATCCGACGGCTTCCAGGGGCTTCGTAGAAGGGCCGAAAGGATCTCGGCCAGCTCGCTTGAGGATACCCCCGGGTCCTCCTCCCTGAACTTCGCGTCCCAGACGACCTCCTGGGCGGTCCTCAGGACCAGGAAGCTGTCGATCCGGGCCCTCAGGGAATCGGAGGACCTTGCCTGAGTGTAGTCGTCCTTGACCAGTTGGAAGAGCACCTCTTCCCCCTCTCGTAGTTCATCTCCGCCAAAAGGTCGGCCAAGGACTGAGGGTTGTGTACGCCGTACACGGTCCTCAGGAACTTCTCGGTCCTATACACCTCCTTGCGAAGACCTCTTAAGCTCGCTTTCTGGAGGAAAGTACTCGGCTATGTTCACCTGGCACGATGCGGGGCAGGCTCCAGGCAGCCCAGATGAGCACGAGGACCCCGATCGAGAGCACCACCCTCGTGTGGCCGAACACGAACCTCTCCAACGATTCCAATACATGTGCCAGCCTGGTAGAGGCCCTCCGGAGGCCTCCGAGCTTCTCTTTAGTTATACGCCTAATCTTTTTGGCGAGGACGAGCTTATCGGTATCCCCTCGGAGCTTGACTACGATGTCCACGAGCTTGGTCACCTCTATCCCCCCTTTGACCTCTCTTATGTCCAAGATGTTAGTAGGGCTCGTGACGATCGACACTCCGGGAAGCCCATGGTATACCCTAGTGAGGTCCTTTATGAGTCCGAGCTCCTCGGACGAGAACACATCCTCGGCTTCTATCGCCACCAAGGCCAACTGCGTCCCGCCGTAAGTCCTCCCTATGTGATCCAGCAACCTCATCGCTTTCCACGCGGACCCTCCCGAACCCCGAGGCAAAAAAGGCCGAAACTAGAGCGACGCCCGCTACCACGGGTACACGGTACCTCAACACGAGCTCCGCCGGCCTCCTCATCTTCCCTTCTGGACATTTCGACTATTTTGGTCTCTTAGTCGAAAAGAGCAAAAAATTAAGGCGGGACAAGTCCCGTCGGAAAGTGCTACCTGCGCGTTATCCCGTACAGCAGGATCTCTAAGAGGAGCTCCAGCACCTCTTCGACCTCCAAGGTCCTACCATCGTACTTCAGGGCCTCCCCTGTGGCTATCGGGAACTCGAGCCCCTTCATAGCCTGGAGCAGGAGGAAGGCGTAGAGCCTTGGGTCGGAGATGGCGAAGAGCCCCTCCTCCACCCCCTCCCTGAGTATCCCTTCCAGGGTTTCCATCTCGAAGGCGTTGAAATCCTGCCTTTCCTTCTCTATGAAGGGCAGGTACTGGTAGTACTCCTGGCTCATGGTAGGATAGTAGAGCGCAAGCTCCCTGAAGTACTTGAACCTCGCAGTGCCGTACGCCATGAGCTTCCCCACAGGACCTTCGGCCTGCTTTATTGCGACCAGCAGCCTCCTCCTCAGCTCCTCCCCTTCCTTGTATATAAGCTCCTGAAGTATGCTTTCCTTGGACTTAAAATAGTAGTAAAGGGTCGCCTTGGCTATCCGGGCGGCCCTGGCCACATCTTCCATAGTGGTCTTCTTGAACCCGAAGCGGGCGAAGACCTCCTGCGCTGCCCTCAGTATATGTTCCCTACGCTCCATTTTAGACGATTAGTCTTATTTGGTTAGACAATATAAAAACTCTCCTGGAGCTTGTCAAGCTTTTCCTCGCCGGCCTTATCGACGAAGCCTTACGAGTATCCCTTCACCTCGAAACATCCGTCAAGTGTTGACAAAGCCGCCTTCCGTGTTTATCTTCTTGAAGATAAGGAGGTCAAGATGAAGCTAAGACGCTGGTCTGGAAATCCTATCCTGACGCCGTCCCCCGATCTAGGCTGGGAGAAGGAGGCGGTCTACAACCCAGGTGCTATCTTGCACCAGGGTAATGTCCATCTCCTGTACCGTGCGGTCGGGGAGTACGAGAGGTATTCGTCCAGGTTCGGGCTGGCCACAAGCGAGGACGGCTTTCACTTCGAGAGGGCCTCGGACGAGCCAGTGTTCGAGCCCGGAGCGGAGTACGACAAGGGGGGCTGCGAGGATCCGAGGATCGTGAAGATGGGCGACGAGTTCTTAGTTACCTACGCCGCCCTCCCGAAACCTCCTTGCGAATACGGCGACTTCGCGGGTACGATAAGGAAGCTCAGGGAGGACCCGTTCCATCCCCGCATCCACGTGTTCTCCCACACCGGTCTCCTCCGCTCCAGGGACCTGCGCAGCTTCCGTAGGGTTGCCATGATAACACCTCCCGATGTGGACGACAGGGACGGTGTGCTCTTCCCCGAGAAGGTGGGAGGCAGGTACCTCCTGCTCCACCGTCCCACGGAGTGGACGGGGCCTGAATACGGTACCGAGAGGCCCGCCATATGGCTTGCGGGTTCCAACGACCTCGTGCACTGGACGGACCACAGGCTCCTACTGAGATCCGAAAGTCCTTGGGAATCCTCAAAGATAGGTGCGGGTCCTCCTCCCCTGAGGACGCCGGAGGGTTGGCTCCTTATATACCACGGAGTCGACGAAAACTTCGTATACCGTGCGGGGGTTGCCCTCCTGGACCTGGAGAGGCCGGGGGAAGTGGTAGCTCGTTCCCCGTACCCCATCCTCGAGCCGGAGGAGCGTTACGAGAGGGTAGGGGACATACCGAACGTGGTCTTTCCGACCGGAGCGGTGGTTTTGGACGGGGAACTCTTCGTGTACTACGGAGCCGCTGATAAGGTCTGCTGCGTGGCAACGGCTCCCTTGGAAGGTCTCATAGACTTCGTGCTCAAGTTCAGAAGATGAAAGGGGGGAAGATGCAGTACAAGGAGCTGCCCGGGACAGGGGTAAGGGTGAGCAAGGTAGCTATAGGCACATGGCAGTTCGGACATACCGGAGCCTGGGGGGAACTTTCCTCCTTAGACGAATACCAGAGGATAGTCGACTACGCCATAGAAAAGGGCGTCAACCTCATAGACACAGCGAAGGCTTACGGCAAGGCCGAGGAGGTCTTAGGAGAGGTCCTTCAGGGCAAGAGGGACAAGATCGTGCTCGCAACGAAGCTCAGCTCGCAGAAGTACGACTACGACACCGCACGCTCCGAGATAGAGGGTAGCCTCGAAAGGCTCAGGACCGACTACGTAGACCTATACCAGATCCACTGGCCCAAGATGAACATACCTGGCACCTGGCACAAGGCCGATATGGAGAAGAAGGACTACGAGGACATATTTACATCTATGATAAGGCTCAAGGAGGAAGGGCTCATAAGGTTCGCGGGGGTGAGCAACTTCAGGCTCCACCACCTCAGGGAGTTCAGCGAAGAGGCCTTGGACTTCCTGGTTACGAACCAGGTCCCCTACTCGCTCCTCTGGAGGTTCTACGATGTAGAGGGTGTGAGCGATTTCTGCATGCGTAAAAATATCGGCTTTCTGGCTTACAGCCCCCTCGCGCAGGGGCTCCTCACGGGCAGGTTCGCAGGGGAGAAGGTCAAGGAGAACATCCGCAGGGCGAACCTCCTCTTCAACGAGCCCCTGTACAGTAGGGCCCTCAAGGTAGTAGATGTGGTGAAGGAAGTGGCCGAGGAGGTCGACGCTACCCCGGCCCAGGTGGCCCTAAAGTGGGCCACGGAGAGGGATATAGTCGTGAGCGTGCTCTGTGGTGTGAGGAAACTGAGCCATATAGAAGATAACGTGGGGGCAGTGGACGTACCCCTGACGGACGAGCACGTGGAGAGGCTCGAACGGGTCAGCATGGAGTTCCACGAAGGCCTCCCCCACGGCCTCGAGCTCTGGACCGGGGACAACAGGAGGGAGGTCTTAAAGCAGCTTGGAATAAACGTATAGAGGTCCCCGACGAAGAACTTATGGACGAGCTCCTCAGGACTCCCGTTCAGTTCGTCAAAGGTATAGGCCCGAAGAGGGCCGAGGCCCTTCGTTCTATCAAGGTCAAGACCTTAGAGGACCTGCTCTACCACATACCCCGCAGGTACCTGGACAGGAGCACCATATGTAGCATAGGGGACGCCCCGTCCAGCAGGGAGGTGACCGTGGTGGGCCGGGTGGTGTCCTTCTCCCGAGTTCCCAGCATAAGGGGGGGGAAGGAGAGGCTCGAGATGCTCCTGGAGGACGACACCGGGGTCCTAAGGTGTATATGGTTCGGCGGGATAAGGTTCGTGGAGAAGGCCCTCGAGGTCGGGAAGCTCGTCATGGTAAGCGGCACCGTGGAGCGGGACGGCCTCTACGGGAGGAAGATGATCCATCCGGATGTAGAGGAGTTCTCGGAGGAGGAAAGACATCAGCTCCACACAGGAAGGGTCGTCCCAGTGTATCCATCCTCCTCGGAGATGAAGAGGGTCCGTCTGGACAGCAGGGGCCTCCGGAGGGTGCTCGCACCGGTCTTAGATGAGGTCGTCCCACATATACAGGACCCTCTTCCCGAGGAGGTCCTCGCAAGATGCGGGCTTATGTCCCTACCCGAAGCCCTCCACTTCGTCCACTTCCCCGAGAGCGTCCGCCTGGCCGAGGAGGCCAGGAGGAGGCTCGCCTTCGACGACTTCTTCTACCTTGAGCTCCTCTTAGCCGAGCGCTACAGGGAAAGGAAGAGGAAGGAGGGCATATCCTTTCCTGAGGTGGGCGACCTCGTCCCCGAGCTCATGAAACGACTTCCGTTCCCCCTCACGAACGCTCAACGCAGGGTTATGAGGGAGATATGGGAGGACATGAAGAGCCCTTACCAGATGAACCGCCTCCTACAGGGGGATGTGGGCTCCGGAAAGACCTTAGTGGCCCTCATGACCATGCTCATAGCCGTGGCCAACGGGTACCAGGCTGCCCTCATGGCCCCCACCGAGGTCCTGGCGGAGCAGCACTACATAACGGTCCGTTCCCTCCTGGAGGAGCTTGGGGTCAGGGTCGGCCTCCTCATCGGGGGGATGGGCCCATCGCAGAGGAGGCTCATGCTCAGGGCTATAGAACTCGGTGAGGTCCGGATAGTCGTAGGGACCCATGCCCTCATACAGGAGGACGTCAAGTTCAAGGACCTAGGCGTCGTGGTGATAGACGAACAGCACAGGTTCGGGGTCGTCCAGAGGCTCAAGCTGAGGCGTAAGGGTCCCTCCCCCGACGTCCTGGTGATGACCGCCACCCCCATCCCCAGGACCCTGGGCCTCACGCTCTACGGGGACCTGGACGTCTCCGTCCTGGACGAGATGCCGCCCGGCAGACACCCCGTAAGGACGGTCTGGCGTCCCCAATCCAGGAGACCACAGGTCCTGGCCTTCGTAAGGGAGCAGGTAAGGCAGGGCCACCAGGCCTACATAGTCTATCCACTGGTGGAGGAGTCCGAGAGGGTAGACTTAGAGGCCGCGGTCCAGGCCTACGAGAAGCTCCAGAGGGAGCTTCCGGACCTAAGGCTCGCCCTTTTGCACGGGAGGATGAGGGGGGATGAAAAGGAGGAGGTCATGAGGGCTTTCAAGGAGGGGAGGACAGACGTGCTCGTGAGCACGACAGTAATAGAGGTAGGGGTGGACGTCCCCAATGCCACAGTTATGGTCGTAGAACGTGCCGAACGCTTCGGCCTGGCCCAGCTACATCAACTCAGGGGGAGGGTCGGAAGGGGCAAGGCGCGGTCCTACTGCATACTCCTTACGGGAGAGAGGCTCTCGGACGAGGCGAGGGAGAGGATACTCACTATGGTCCGGACGAACGATGGGTTCGAAATAGCCGAGAAGGACCTAGAGCTCAGGGGCCCGGGGGAGTTCATGGGTACGAGGCAGTCCGGCATGCCCGAGTTCAGGATAGCCCACCTCATAAGGGACTCCGACC
>DTYS01000148.1 GCA_012961755.1 Candidatus Latescibacterota bacterium | reverse complement strand
CGCATACAACGCCTGCACCCTGTTCGTGGCCCGCACCCTGGCCCAGGAACAGGACTGGCCCACCGCAGGTCTGGACGGAAGCCCTGGCATGGTCTGCATGGTCCCGCAGATCGGATAGTAGAACCCTGCCCCTACCGATGCCCTTATGTCCCTTACGGGGAGCTTATAGCCCTTAGGTGCCCCGAGCCAGTTGGGGTCGTGGGATATGGAGAGGTGGGTCTTGGCTATGTTGATGGTCATAGGGGAGAAGCCTATCCTTTCGAACATCTTCAGCTTCCTGTCCGCCTCGGGGTCGTACTCGACGCCGTCGGCACCGTGAACCTTGGTGGCGAGGATGTGGATCTTCTCCCTTACAGGGGTATCGTCGTCGAACAACGGCCTGAACTCGTGAGGTTCCTCCACCGCCTTGAGGACCTCCTCCGCGAGCTCCAAGGCCCCTTCCCCACCCTTGGCCCAACATTCTATCACCGCAGCTCCGTCCGCCCCGAGTTCCAAAGCCATCTTCTTCACGAGCTCCAGTTCCCTCTCGGTGTCTAAGGTGAAGCGGTTTATGGCCACCACCACGGGAACCCCGAAGAGCTTGACTATCTCTATGTTCCTCGCCAAGTTGGTCCTACAGCCCTTCTCCAGGGCCGGGAGGTTCTCGGTCTCCACGGCCTCCTTGATCTTCGAGTACTTCATCCCAGGTTTGAAGTGGAAGGCCCCTCCGTGCTGCTTCAGGGCCCTCACCGTGGCCACGACGACGGCGCAGTCAGGCTTTATGTCGTAACCTGTCCACCTCGCTTCCCTGCAGGTCACCTCGCAGAACTTGGTGAACCCGCAGTCAGCACCGAAGCCGTTCTCCGTGACTACGTAGTCGGCGAGCTTCAGGGCCACGAGGTCGGCTATGGTGGAGTTGTTGCCGTGTGCCACGTTCGCAAACGGGAAGCCGTGGCATATCATAGGGTGCCCTTCGGTGGACTGGACGAGGTTGGGCTTTATGGCATCCTTGAGTAACACGGTCATGGCTCCCGCGACCTTCAGGTCCTCGCAGGTCACGGGCTTGCCGTCGTAGGTGTAGCCTACGACCGCCCTTCCTATCCTCTCCCTCAGGTCCTTAAGGCCTGTTGTGAGGGCGAGTATGGCGGCGGTCTCGGTGGCTACGGTTATGTCGTAGCGGGCCACCCTGGGGTACCCGTTCGTCCTCCCTCCAAGTCCGACTATGACCTCCCTTAGGGCCCTCGCATTCACGTCGACGCAGTAGGTCCATGTTATGTTAAGGGGATCTATGTTCAACCTGTTCTTATGAAGTATGCTAGCATCTATGGCGGCGGCACAGAGGTTGTGGGCCGTGTCCACGGCGTGGATATCGCCCGTGAAGTGGAGGTTGATCTGCTCCATGGGGAGGGCCTGGGAGTAGCCTCCACCTGTGGCACCTCCCTTTATTCCGAAGGTGGGACCTTTGGAGGGCTCCCTGAAGGCGTTTATGACCTTCTTCTTCAAGAGCCAGAGGGCCTGTCCGAGGCCGAACGAGACCACGGTCTTCCCTTCCCCTAAGGGGGTCGGCGTTATCGCCGTCACCGCTATCAACTTCCCGCTCGGCCTATCCTTAAGCCTTTCCATCACTTTGGCATAGTCTATCTTGGCTATGTACCTCCCATAAGGCTCTATCTCCTCCTCCAGGAGCCCCGCGTCCTTAGCTACATCCAATATCGGCCTGAGCTCGGCCTCCTGGGCTATCTCAAGGTCCGAAGGGACCGGCCACCTCTTCTTTACAGGCATCTTACCCCCTTTCCGTTTGGGCCCATCCTTTCTCGATTCTAATTTACAAAATAACCTCTTAGATGTCAAGGAAGCTTGACACCAGGGGGAGGTTTATGTAACTTTAAATAAAGGGGGATGTCCATGGCGGAAGAGCTTTCCGAAAGGGACCGCACGATCCTTCATTCCGTGATACATACATATGTAGAGACCGCCGCTCCGGTCGCCTCGCAGACGATATGCAGGAGGTACCGGTTGGGGCTCAGTTCCGCTACGGTCCGCAACACTATGATGGAGTTGGAGGGCAAGGGTTACATAAGCAGGCCCCACGTCTCTGCCGGGGGGATTCCCACCGACAAGGGGTACAGGTTCTACGTGGATGTGCTTATGCCCCGCCGATACCTTTCGGAGGCGGAAAGGGAGACCTTCAGGCAGAAAGTTCGGGACGCCGTGCGGGAGGAACAGGTGGATCGGATTCTGGAGCAGGTGGCCCGGGCGCTGGCCGATATGGCTAAACAGCTTGGGGTCGTTCTGGCACCCAGCTTCGAGAACGGCATCTTGGACAGGATAGAACTGGTCCCCTTGACGTCGCAGAGGTTGCTTCTGGTGCTCACCATAAGGTCCGGGCTTGTAAAGACGGTGGTGCTTAGGGTGGAGTCTCAGGTCAGGCCGGAAGATGTGGAGGAGACCCGTCAGGTCCTCAACCAGAGGCTCGCCGGTCTGACTATCAGGGAGATAAGGCGTTCCATCGGTGAGCGTATGCGAGGGGTCAGGAGAGGGGACCCTAAGGTGCTTCAGGTCATAGTGAAGGAAGCGGAGGAGCTGTTTTGGTTCAGTCCCTTCGAGGACCTATATATAGGCGGTATACCTTACATCTTCTCTCAGCCCGAGTTCAGGAATCCGAGGAGGGCGAAGGCCATCGTGAGCCTTCTCGAGGAGAGGGATGCCGTGACCGAGATGTTGGCCGAGAGGATGGACCGGCCCGGAGTGCACATATCTATAGGCCATGAGCACCAAATCAGGCCCATGCAATCCTGCAGTTTGCTTACCGCCACCTATCAGGTGGGGAACGTTTCTGGGGTCGTGGGGGTCCTGGGGCCTACTCGTATGCGATATTGGAAGCTTTCCGCTTTGGTGCAGTACGCCGCCCAGCTCATAGAGGAGCTGTTGAGGAATTGAAGGGAGGTCGAGTGATAGATTTCCACGTGCACATGGGGAACCTATTCCGCAACGAGCATCCTTGGTCCGAGCTCTCGGTCCACCAGCTTATCGACCATATGAACAGGCATAACATAGACGTAGGAGTACTACTTCCCTGCGAAAGCCCGGAGGCCGCCCCCGGTTACTTCCTTACCGAACATGCCTTAGTTGCCAGGGATATGTATCCGGACCGGTTGATAGCATTCGTGTCCGTGGACCCGAGGATGCCCAGGTATTTAGAACAGATAGAAGTGTTCGTCAAGCATCACGGCTGTCGGGGCTTCGGCGAACTTGTAAACGGCCTGGCCTTCGACGATCCACGCAACAAGGCCATATACGCCAAATGTGACGAATACGGCCTACCCCTGGTCTTCGAGATAAACAAGGATTATTGTTACGACGATAAGGAGTTGAGCCGGCTTGAGGCATGCCTGAAGGAGTTCCCCAACGCGAAGTTCTGCGGTCACGGTCCTGGGTTCTGGGCGGCCATCTCGAGCGATTACGACGCCCAGGGTGGCTATCCCGCGGGTCCTGTGGTCCCAGGAGGCCCGGTGGACCGGCTCCTCGAGGAATACGATAACCTTTACGCGGATATATCGGCACGTTCGGGGTACAACGCCCTCACCAGGGACCCGGAGTTCACTGAGGGCTTCGTAGAGCGTCACTGGCGTAAGCTCCTCTTCGGAAGCGATATAATGGGTCCTGGCTGGGACATCCCCCAGTTGAGGTGGCTGGAGGAGATAGAGTTGAGTTCTGAGATAAGATGGGCCATAGCTGAGGGTAACGCGCGCAGGATACTCGGTTTGGATTGAGGGCACATCGTACCAGATAGGAGCCTCGCAGGGAGGGACCTGCTAGGCTTTTGACTCTGCCTTGTTTATTAATTCTTGACTTTCGTCTCCTTCCCTTGTTAATTTACGTTTTGTGACATTTCTATTCCTCTGGCTGGTGAACTTCCATCCGGTCCGGGCTGGGGGCGATCTCCAGTTCGCCCGCAGGCTCTACAGGGATGGTTTCTACGAGCTTGCGGCAGTCCAACTTAGATGTTTCCTGGAGGAAGATCCCTCCGGCCCCGAGGCTCCGGAGGCCCTCCTCCTCATGGCTCACGCCCTGTTCAAGGAGGGGAGGTGGAAGGAGGCGGCGGAGGTTTACGGACGTTTCCTGGCGAGGTACCCTGAGGACATATGGGCTGGGGAAGCCCTTTGGGGGAGGGCCTTGAGCCTTTCTAAGCTCGGCAGACACCTCGAGGCTGCCGAGGCATTCTTAGAACTTTACCGCCGCATCCCGGCCGGGAAGCGAGCGGCTTCGGCCCTTCTGAAGGCCGCCGAAGGTCTCAGGAGGGCCGGGAGACCTGATAGTGCCCTAAGCGTCCTCGGGGAGCTGGAAAGGACCTTCCCCTCGGCGACCGGGGAGGAGGTCAGGTACGAGAAAGCCCTATGTCTTAAGGCCTCCGGAAGGCTCCGGGAGGCCTTAGAAGGGCTTGAGGGCCTGTCCTGCCCGGATGCCCTCTTGACCCTCGGCCGTATATCTTTGAGCTTAGGGGAGGTAGCCCGGGCCGAGAAGGCCCTGAGGGAGCTCGAGGAGAAGTTCCCCGAGGAAAGTTCCACCGCCCTCCTGGCCCTCGAGATGGCACGACGCAGCATGGAAGAAGGGGACGAGGACCGAGCCTGTCACCTGTTCGTATCCGCCCTCGGCTCCTCCCTGCCGGGGGACCTTGTCCCCTCGGCCCTCTTGGGTGCCGCGAGGGCCTTCCGCCTTACGGGCGACGCCTCAGGCGCCCTCGCCCGCTGCGATACCTTCCTGAGTAACTTCCCCGGACATCCCCTGGAACCCGATG
>DTYS01000147.1 GCA_012961755.1 Candidatus Latescibacterota bacterium | reverse complement strand
GATCTATTTTAAGTTGAACCTCATAAACTGATATGAGCTACGAGGTAGGCATCAGGACCCTGAGGCTTGAGACGGCGGAGCGTTTAGCCCATACCGAGTACTGCAGCAACTACGCCCTCGTGAGGGCCGTGACCGGCAGGGACCCTGAGACCGACCCGGATGCGTGGAGGAAGTTCTACCGGGAGTGGGAGATAGACTTCATCTGGGCCACGAACGACGGTCCGGTCCCTTGGGAGGAGAGGGGCAGGGTCACGGATATGGGCCACGCGGAGTTCCTGGAGGGCGGAACGGACAGGAGGGACAGGAAGTTCTGTCCGTTCTCCGGCGTCGAGGAGGTCTGGGAGTTCGATGCCGTGGAGGAGTACGGCCTGCCGGACATGGAGGAGCTGGTCGACTACTACGAGCGGTGGTACAGGGAAGCTCAACGGGCCCATCCCGAGCAGGTAGTTCCGGGAGGGTATTACAAGACCCTGATCTCCGGAGCGATACAGACCTTCGGATGGGAGATGTTGCTGATTGCGGCCTCGGACCGGAGGAAGTTCGACAAGGTCCTGGAAGGCTTCTTCAGGTTATCATTACATCACTACGAGGCGTGGGCCAGGACCTCGGTGGAGGCCTTCATATGTCACGACGATATGGTCTGGGCCGAGGGACCCTTCATGCACCCGGACTTTTACCGCTCCTCCGTCTTTCCAAGGTACAGGAAGTTGTGGGATGTGCTCCACGAGGCCGGGAAGATCGTACTTTTTTGCTCCGACGGGACGTGGACGCAGTTCGTGGACGACGTGGCAGAAGCTGGGGCGGACGGGTTCATATTTGAACCCACGACCTCGTTGGACCATATAGTGGAGAGGTACGGGAGGACGCACGTGATCGTAGGGAGCAAGGTGGACTGCAGGAGCCTCACCTTCGGCTCACGGGAGGAGATAAGGTCCCAGATCGACGCCACCATATCCCTTACCGAGGGATGTCCCGGTTTCATGTTCGCGGTGGGGAACCACATCCCGAGCAACGTTCCGGTGGAGAACGCCCTCTTTTACTTCGATTACCTCCGGAAGCGGTGGCGGCGTCCTTGACAAGGGTGAAAAAATTTTTTATTTTTTTGAAAGTTATATCGTCTAACCACAGGAGGAGCCGGATGAAGACCTACGTTCCTAAGCAGGACGAAGTGCAGAAACGATGGTACGTGGTCGACGCGGAGGGGAAGGTGCTGGGTCGCTTAGCGAGCCGGATAGCTACCATATTAAGGGGTAAACATAAACCGTACTTTTCCCCTCACGTGGACACGGGGGATTATGTGATAGTCGTGAACGCCGGTAAAGTCCGGGTGACCGGGAGGAAGTTGGACCAGAAGATATATCGTCACCATACCGGTTACCCCGGAGGCCTGAGGGAGGTACCCCTTCGGGAGCTTCTGAGGAAACATCCGGAGAGGGTGATAGAGAAGGCGGTCTGGGGGATGTTGCCGCACAATAGATTAGGACGGAAAATATTACGCAAGCTCAAGGTGTACCCGGGCCCGGAACATCCCCACCGTGCTCAGAAACCTGAACCTTTGGAAATATAAGGAGGGTATGAGATGGAGGAGCTTCAGGAGTTTTCGGCGAGGGGAGGAAGGAAGGAGGCCACTGCCAGGGTCTGGCTCAGGCCCGGCTCCGGAACCTTCGAGGTGAACGGAAGGGATGCGGCGGGGTACTTTAAGCGGGAGACCTTGCTGACTCAGGTCCTTCAACCTCTGCAACTTACGGGGACGTTGGGGAGATTTGACGTCCTGGCCAGGGTCAAAGGGGGAGGCCTTTCCGGCCAGGCCGGGGCCGTGCGCTTGGCCATAGCCAGGGCCCTCGTGCTCTACGATCCTTCCCTACGCAGGCCTTTGAAGAAGGCAGGGATGTTGACCAGGGATCCGAGGGAGAAGGAGCGCAAGAAGTACGGACTCGTCAAGGCCAGGAAGGCGTTCCAGTTCTCCAAGAGGTGAACGAAACCCGCACGTCCCCGGACCCTCGTATGGGTGCCCTCTGGGTGTTACGAGGGGAAGAAGGGGACGGAGGAAGAAACCCAAGGAGGTGCCGTGTTGGTCAATATGAAGGAACTTCTGGAGGCAGGGGTGCACTTCGGGCATCAGACCCGAAGGTGGAACCCCAAGATGCGTCCATATATTTTCATGGAGCGCAATGGAATACACATAATAGATCTGCAGAAGACCCTGCAGATGTTGGAGAGGGCGTATCAGGCCGTCCGGGACGCCGCCGCCGAAGGTGAGGTGGTCCTCTTCGTAGGGACCAAGCGCCAGGCCAAGGAAGCCATCAGGGAGGCGGCCCAGTCCTGTGGGATGCCTTATGTTACTGAAAGATGGCTGGGAGGGACACTTACCAACTTCCAGACCATCAGGAGGAGCGTGGCCAAGCTTGAGGAGCTCGACAGGATGAGTCAGGACGGCACCTACGAGAGACTCCCCAAGAAGGAGGTCCTTCGTTTAGAGAAGAAGAGGGCTAAGCTCCAGACCCTCTTGGGGGGCATAAGGGATATGACCAGGCTTCCAGGGATGCTGTACGTTGTGGACACCAAGAAGGAGCAGATAGCCGTTGCCGAGGCGAACAAGCTTGAGATACCTGTGGTCGCCATAGTCGACACCAACTGCGACCCTGACGTTGTGGACTATCCCATCCCCGGCAACGACGATGCCATACGCTCTATATCTATCATCACCAAGGTCATCGCCCGGGCCGTGCAGGAGGGAAGGGAGGGGGCGGAGGAAGTGCTCACCGAAGAGGAGAAACTTCAGGTAGCCGAAGCTTAGAGGAGGTGATATGGCCGTAACGACCGAAATGATAAAGGCCCTCCGTGAAAGGACGGGGGCAGGGGTGCTGGACTGCAAGAAGGCATTGGAAGCATCTGACGGGGATATGGAGGAGGCCCTGCGCTACCTCAGGGAGAGGGGGGTACAGATAGCGGCCAAGAAGGCCCGGAGGACCACGAAGGAGGGTCTGATCGTAGCATATGTGCACCCCGGGGACAAGCTCGGTGTATTGGTGGAGGTCAACTGCGAGACCGACTTCGTCGCAAGGACCGAGGAATTCAGGCGTCTGGCGAGGGACATTGCTATGCAGGTGGCTGCCACGGCCCCCCTCTCGGTGGACAGGGAGGGACTTCCCAAGGACCTCGTGGAGAAGGAGAAGGAGTTCTACCGCTCTCAGGCCCTCAGGGAGGGGAAACCGGAGAAGGTGGTGGATAGGATAGTAGAGGGAAGGATGGAGAAGTTCTACCAGGAGAACTGCCTTTTGGAGCAACCCTTCATCAAGGACCCGGAGCGCACGGTCCGGGATGTGGTGACGGAAGCTATAGCGAAGCTCGGAGAGAACATAATCGTAAGGAGGTTCGTGCGGTACAGGCTCGGGGAGGAGTAAGTGTACCGCAGGGTGGTGCTGAAGCTCAGCGGGGAGGCTTTGGCCGGTGAGGGGCACAGGGTGGACCCGGATGCCCTTTCCTACATCGCAGGAGAGTTCCTCTCGGTGCGCGATCTGGGGGTGGAGGTAGGGGTGGTAGTAGGAGGAGGAAACATCTTGAGGGGAGACGACCTCAGCAGACTGGGAATGGACAGGGTAAGGTCCGACCACATGGGGATGTTAGCGACCCTTATCAACGCCTTAGCCTTGGAGGATGCCCTGAGGCATGCGGGGATGGAGGCGATAGTACAATCCGCCCTTCCTGTGGGGGAGGTGGTGGAACCCTTCCGCAGGGAGAGGGCGGTGCGACACCTGGAGGAAGGGAAGGTGGTGATCTTCGCATGCGGCACCGGGAACCCCTTCTTCACCACCGACACGGCGGCAGCCCTGAGGGCCGCTGAGGTGGAGGCCGAGG
>DTYS01000146.1 GCA_012961755.1 Candidatus Latescibacterota bacterium | reverse complement strand
GATGAGGTGAGGTCCGGACTCCGGTATCACCCCCACCAGGGCTGCTATAAGGAGCACCCAGAACATATGAGCCCTCACGAACGCCTCTAAATTCCAGAACCTGAGGCCCAGGTCCACGGCCAACAGAACCCCGAAGCTCCAAAGGAACACCCTCCAAAGGTGCCTCTTGGCTATGTGGTTCCATATGTGGTCCTCTAAGTAGTGGTCAGGGACGGTCATAACTATGAAGACCGCCAAGCATACCAAGGATACGAACGTGACCCTTTGCCAATTCCAGTCCGTAGGCCCTATTGTCCCGGCGACGAACCCGTAGAGCGAGCCCAACAGGAGCACGAGGAGGAGGAACCTCGACAGGGACATCCTCCTTACCTGCTCCAGGATACCCCCGATGTTGAGGTACAGTGACTCGTACTGGGGATGGATCCTTAGAAGCTGACACTCCTTGCAGGGCTCTATCCTGAACACTGGTACGAGCCTGTCGACTATATATGCTGAGGCGACCCCCAGGACGAACAATATTCCGAAGAGGAGCAAAGCCTTGTCCGGAAACATGGCCAACATAACGAACGATTCGTCCCCCGATGTCGCGATCATCCCTCCCACTATCGCCCCGAAGGACATAAGCCCGTGGATGTAAAAGGACACGTTCATAAATGCTCCCAAGCATCCCGGCGTGGCCCCTAAAAAGGAGGCGACCACGTATTGCCTGAACCTGCCCCCCTTCATAGCCCCTTCCATCCTCCCCTTCGTTACGACGTTGAGGTAATCTATTAATATCATCATAACGAAGACGAAGATGGTTATCATTAATCCATGCTTTAAGTTGTGGTTCAGAACTTCCATGCCCTTCGCCCCTATCCGTCCGTCCCCTTAATCCAAGGCTTTATGTCCAAAACTGGGGAACCTTCTAGCGCGTCCAGTCCCTGCACCACCAGGACGTTCCCCTCCCTCCTCAGCAGCCTCACCCTCGTAAGGCCTATGGGATTCGGCCTTACGGGACTGCGGAGCGAGAACACCCCTTGCTCTGGACGGTTCCTATCCCCCATAGGGTGCACCTTGAGCCTCCTCCTGTCTCCCTGCCTGTGCATCCAGAAGAGTACCCATATGTGCCCGCATCCCTCTATCCCGTCCAGGGCCTCCGAGAACTCCTCGTATATCACGACCTCCGCGGGTCCCCCGGGAGGATTGGAGCGGACGAAGCCCACAGGTTCGAGCTTCACGTTATATTCTGACGACCGTTCCGACGTGGACATCTACGTAATCCTCCCCATAGGCCTTACGGAAGAGCTTCCTCGCTAAGCCCCCCGAACAATGGCAAGGGCCCACCTTCCTCACCCCGAGTTCCCTTAAGCCCTCTATTATTGAGCGGACAGTATCCTCGGAGGCCTGGGAAAGGTGGAACCCTCCGAGCACGAGGTAAACATCACCGTCGATGGTCTCCTTCGCCCTCCTGGCGGTGTTCACCACCCCAGGACGGGCGCACCCAGTTACGACCACGAGTCCCTTCGCCGACCTGACGACGAGGGCCTGTTCCTTTATGCCCCTCGTGGTTCCCATCTCGCCCGTAGTGAAGACGTTCGGGGCAACTTTCGCCGTGTCCTCACCCACTTCCCTCACCTCAGCACCGACCTTTCTGACGAGGTCCTTGAAGCTCTCAGGGAAGGACTTCGGAACCCATACGACGACCTCGGAGTTGGCCACCAGGAAGCCCCTCAGCCCTCCGGAGTGGTCGGCATGTATGTGGGAGAGTACTACGGTATCTATGGACTTAGGGTCGACCCCGAGGACGTCCATGTTGTGCGAAAGGATCTCCCAGTCCCCACCCGTGTCGAAGAGCACCCTCATCCCGTCCACCTGGACGAGGCAGGAGAAGCCCCACCTGGTCCTACCGGGACATCTCCACTTCCTCACAACTTATTATCATGAGGGCAGACAGAAGTATCGTCGCGACCTTCATCTTTGAGGCGAAGACAGGTAACTGCCTCAGGGCTCCTCTTTCAGAAGTTTCCTCGCATTGAGGTGAAGTATCATTTCCTTCTCCTCATCGCCCAAGTCACTTTCCTCCACCATACCCACCACGAACGCGGGGTTTATGAGGGTCGAATCACTTCCAAAGACCACCCTATCGGCCCCTATCCTGCGGACCACGGACTCGAGCTTCCCCCTTATCGGGGAGCTGCTGCATATCTCAAGGTAGACGTTCGGGACGTCCCTGAAGCTTTCGGCCGCGAGCTCCCAGTCCGGGTGGCCCATATGCCCAGCTACGAACTTAACCTCAGGAAATTCCTTGGCGAGCCTGAGGAGCCTCGAAACTCCATCCCTCCCCCAGCAGTGGAAGAGCACAAGCCTCTGGGGGAACCTCTCCAGCATCCTTTCCAATATCCTCCTGTGCCCGTCGCAATCGAGCCTCTGTCCACCTATGTACCCATCGTCGTAGAGCTCCCCGAGGCCCACGAACTTCTCCTTCATGAGGTACCTGTCCATCTCCTCGTAGGACTCCTCTAAGTAGTTTGGATTCAGAAAAAGGTACCCCAGCAGCTCCCTCCTATCCCTTATGGCCTCCCAAAGTTCCCTATTTCCCTCCCTGAAATCGTAAGTCAAAGCACGAGAGGATGAAACGACGGAAAGCTCTATGTCATTCTTTTCCATAAACTTCAGGATGTCGTCCACACCGTCCGCCTCTATCGGGAAGAACCACTTCCCCAAGTGGCAGTGAAGGTCTATCGCCCCCATAGCAACCTCTCCACGTTCTTCCTGAGGATGAGCCTCCTATCCTTGTCCTCAAGTTCCGCCTTCTCTAAGGCCAGGAAGGAGGACGAGAAGTAGCGGAGCGGGGAATATGAGCCGAACATGAGCCTGCTGGCACCGACCTCCCTTACGAACACCTCGTAAGCATCCGGAGTGTCGAGGAGGGATGTGGTTATGTAGAAGTTATCCCTGCTCCTCATGACAGCGATGGCCTCGCTGAACTGGTTGTAGTTAACTCCCGTCACTATCACGGGGACCCCGTAACCGTCGGTCGCCCTCGCAAGCTCGGTAATCCTCCCAAGGCCCGGGGCTGAGGTCATAACCGGCATGTCGACCTCCTCGGCCTCTATAAGGAGCTCCAAGAAGGGCTCGTACACGAAGGGCCAGGCCTGCAGGTCAGGGAAGAACCTCAAGGCCTTAAAGCCCTCCTCCGAGAGCTTCCTGACCAGCCCCTTCCCGCCCGAATACTTCCTCGGGTCCACGGTGGCCACGGGGACGAGCTCGGGGTTGCGCTCGGCAGCCCTCAGGGTCTCATCGTTCCCCTCCTCGTAGTCGTAGAATATCCCGGTGGTTGAGAGCGAGAGGAACCTGTCCACCTCATGTTCCTCCATGACCTTGAGGAGCGCCTCTAAGGATACATCAGCCCTCCACCTCGGCCAGAACCCGAAGATAGTGTCCGAATCTATCATCTCCCTCCCCCTACCTTACGAGTACCATCCTCTTAGTACGCTCGAACCCGTCCACCCTGAGCCTGTAGATGTAGACCCCGGAGGCCCTGCTGTCAGCGTTCCAGACGGCCATGTGACTCCATCCTCGTACGATG
>DTYS01000145.1 GCA_012961755.1 Candidatus Latescibacterota bacterium | reverse complement strand
GTAACGCCGGCACCGTGGAGTTCTTGTTGGACGAGGACGGGAACTTCTACTTCATAGAGATGAACACCAGGGTCCAGGTGGAGCATCCCGTCACCGAGATGGTGACGGGCGTGGACATAGTGAAGGCCCAGATACTCATAGCTGCCGGGGAGCCTTTAGGGGAAGAACTTACGAGGGTCCCCATCTTCGGCCACGCTATAGAATGCAGGATAAACGCGGAGGACCCGGAGAGGAACTTCATGCCCTCCTCCGGAATGGTCACGGGGTTCCACGCGCCCGGAGGTCCGGGAATAAGGGTGGACACGCACATATACGCATCCTACAAGATCCCCCCCTACTACGATTCCCTCTTGGCGAAGCTCATAGTATGGGGACATACGAGGGAAGAGGCTTTAAGCAGGATGGATAGGGCCTTAGATGAGTTCGTGATAGAGGGAGTACCCACCACCCTACCCCTCCATAGGGCCCTCCTGAGGGCCCCTCGCTTCAGGGAAGGGGATGTAGATGCTAACTTCTTGAAGAATTTCAAAATGGAGGGATAGATTATGAGCACACCTAAGGACCTTCTATATTCCGACGACCATATATGGTTGATGCTCGAGGGGGACATAGCCACCTTGGGAATTACGGAGTACGGCCAGCAGCAGTTAGGGGAGGTCGTGTACGTGGACCTTCCTGAGGTAGGGGAGTTCGTGGTGAGGGGAGAACCCTTCGGCTCGGTGGGGACCGTGGGGGAGATATCCGAGGTGGAGCTCATATCCCCCGTCACAGGGGAGGTCATGGAGGTGAACGAATCCCTGACCGACGATCCCTCCCAGGTGAACCGCGATCCTTACGGCGACGGTTGGATGATAAAGGTCCAGGTGCAGGACCTGGAGGAGCTGGACGAGCTCTTGCCGGCCGAGGAGTACGAAAGTCTGACCGCAGGTTAGGTTATCTGAGGTAATGCCAATCCTCCACCTCCCTACCCTTGTCGTATGAACCCAGCACCCTCAGGAAGGTAGCTATCTCCCTTAAGTGATCCACCGCCCTCCTGCAGAGTTCCTCTTCCATCCCTCCTTCGAAGTCCAAATAAAACATATACTGCCATGGCTTGCCCCTTATGGGCCTGGACTCTATCTTCATAAGATCTATATCCCTTAAGGCGAAGACGCTTAAGGCCTTGAACAGAGCCCCAGGGATGTTCTTGAGGGCGAACACGACCGAGGTCTTGGGGTCCTTAAGTCCTCGGAGGGGCTCCCTCCCGACCGCCAAAAACCTGGTGAAGTTCTCCCTATGCTCGGCTATGTCGCTTACGAGCACATCCATACCGTAGTCCCGCGCGGCCTGGATGCTGGCTATGGCCGCTGAACCTTTCAAGTTCTTCTCTTTCAAAATCCTAACTGCTCCAGCCGTGTCATATACGGGAACCGGCTCGATCTTACGTTCCCTGAGGAAGGCCCTGCACTGCTCCAGGGCCTGGGGATGTGAATATGCCCTCTTCACATCCTCCAGCTTCACCCCAGGCAGTGCTATGAGATTATGTACTATCCTCAGCTTAACCTCCCCGACTATCCAGAGGGGATGTTCCAGGAGGAGGTCGTAGTTTCGGTGCACGCTTCCCGTAAGGGAGTTCTCTATCGGAACCACCCCGCGGTCGCACTCCCCCGCGTTTACGGCCCGGAAGACATCCTCGAACGTCTCCATGGGGGAAAGCTCCACATCGCCGAATAGCGCCCTCGCAGCGATCTCGCTGTACGCCCCGAGCTCCCCCTGAAACGCGACCTTCATACTTCCCCTCCGAACAGCCTCTCGAACAGCACGACCATCTCCTCCTCCTCAGGGGAACGTTGTTCCTTCGTCAAAGCCCGATAGAAATCCCCGAGCGTCACCCCAGAGAGCCTCTCCAAGTCCTCCGGGGCCGGAGGTCCCCCCCTGCCGTGCGTCAAGATGCCCAGGACCCGGGAAAGAGGAAGCTTGAAGAAGAGCTCCACCATCTCGGGGTCGAAGTGACCCCCCGCCCCTTCGCGGATGACGGAAAGAGCTTGCCTTATAGGCATCCTAGGTCTATAGGGCCTTTCAGACGTGAGGGCATCGAAGACATCGGCGACGCACATGATCCGGGCTCCCTTCGGAATCTCATCGTCCTTAAGTCCCTTAGGGTAGCCGCTTCCATCGTACTTCTCTTGGTGCGAGCCCGCGATATCCGGGACCTCCTTCAGCTCCTCGGGAAGATATATCTTGCCCAGTATCTCCTGAGTGTACACCACATGTTCCATGACCTCCTCGTACTCCTCGGGATCGAGCTTTCCCGGCTTCAAAAGGACGGCATCCCTCACCCCTATCTTTCCGTAGTCGTGCAGTAAGGCGGCATATTCGTAAGCCTTCATCTCCCTGTGGGAAGCTCCGTCCAGCTCGGCCATGGCCAGGGTGTACTTCATCACCCTGTACGAATGTCCCGCGGTGTAAGGGTCCCTGGCGTCTATAGTGGAAGCGAGCGCCTCTACGAAGCTCTTCAAGGTCCTCTCAAGGTCGGATATGAGCCTTGCGTTGTCTATGGCCACCGCGGCCTGGGAGGCTAAGGAAAGCACAAGCTCCTCGTACTCTTTCCCGAACGGGACTACTTCCCCCTCCGGCGAAAGGGCGTTTATAAGCTGAAGCACGCCTATGGTCCGACTTCTATGGTCCCGCATGGGCACCACGAGCATAGATTTTGTCCTGTATCCCGTGAGGGCATCGTACCTGCGGGGGCCTTCGAAGTTGAAATCCTTGGAGGAGTATACATCGGGTATGTTGACCACCTTTCCCACAAGGGCAACGTACGCGGAGACATATTCTGGACTGAGGGGGACGGGGGGAAGGTCCAACTTGCTGCACCTCCTCAAACTGTCGTTCTGAACTACGACGCACTTGAGGCTCTCCCCCTCCACCAAGTAGAGGGTACCGGCGTCGGCACCGGTGAACCCCCTCGCCTCCTTCACTATCTTCTCCAAGAGGCGGTCCAAGTCCCTCTCAGCCGAAAGGGCTATACCTATGC
>DTYS01000144.1 GCA_012961755.1 Candidatus Latescibacterota bacterium | reverse complement strand
TCATCGATCTGATTTTCGAATGGCAGGGGCGCTATTATGTGGCGGATTACAAATCAGCCGCTCTGCCCCTGAGCTACATCGGCTTTGATATCCGCTAAATATAACATCCCATTCTCTCAAAGTCAAGGCCATTTTTATTGCGTATCGCTATCGATCAATATTCTCCATACTTCCTCACCAGCTCCATAACACGGCAGTACTGCTGGAAGCTCACGTTCTTCGGCACAGAGTGGTCCGAGTGATATATGTATCCCCCTCCCCTCTTGGCCACCTCGAACTTGCCTTTTATCTCCTCTTCTATGACGCTAGGGTCGGGATGGGCCATCGCACGCACATCTATCCCTCCCATGAAGGCGAGCTTGTCCCCGTACAACCTCTTCAGCTCCCGCACGTCCATACCAGCCTTGACCTCTAAGGGCTGAAGGCAATCCAGGCCCACCTCTATGAGGTCCGGGATGAGCTCCTTCACGTTTCCACAGGAATGTAGTATGACCGGCATCCCGTGCTCGTGGCAGAAGGAGAAGACAATCTCATCGGCCTCCTTGTGGGTCCTCCTGTAAGTCTCCGGAGAGAACAGGAGGCCGTTGCGGTAGCCCATATCGTTGAAGAAGAAGGCCCCGTCGAACTCCAGTCCCTTCTCCAACATCATCCTTATCATCTCAACATGAAGCTCCGCCCTGGTCATGATCATATCCCGCACCCAATCCGGGTCCGTGACCATGGCCACGAGAAGCTCCTCGGACTTCATATATCCCTGGAGGGTATCGTACCCCCATCCCCCCGTGACGCAGATGAACTTTCCCTCGCTCCTGGCCCTGTTGTACGTGTTGAACGCTGTGACCCAGTCAACCCTGGTGTAATCCGGAAGGAGCCTCGGCTTGATCTCCTCCCAGTCCCTCCTGGTCTTTATGGGTCTGTCCACGACTTCGGGGGTAGTGGAGTAATCCCTGAAGTTCCTGTTTATTCCCCCAGTGGATGTGCGTTCTATTATATATTCGTCCGTCTTCTCCAGGACCTCCACGGGGAAGCGAGGCCCGCTGTCGAACCCTATGAGCGTCATTTCGTACCCGAAGTACTCCTCAACAGGCATCCCCTCCGGAAGCCCCTCCCTCCTCCAACGGCTCACGGTGGCAGCCCAGGGACTATCGTGGATGGGGACCCTGTCCGGCTCCTCATGCGCTAAAGCGAGCTTCACCCTTTCCCTAGAAGTCATCTTTCCTCCTTGGTGAGAAGTTAATATACCTTGGATGAGGTGTCAAGACCTTGCGCATCGTCCAGGATATACTTATATTCCGTTCAGGAATTATGGCCTTTGTAGGTCTGCATACTCCCCTATCCGAGGATGAGGTCAGGTCCTTAAGGGCAGGCATGAGGGTCCTGATAACCGGAGTCCTCTATACTGCCAGGGATATGGCCCACAGTCGGATGGTGGAGGCTATCTCGAGTGGAGAGCCCCCACCCTTCGACTTAGAGGGGCAAATAATCTACTACGTCGGCCCGACCCCACCGAGACCCAAATTTCCCATAGGCTCCGCAGGTCCCACCACGGGCTCCCGTATGGACCCTTACACCCCGAAGCTCTTGGCCCTCGGGCTCAGGGGGACGATGGGGAAGGGGGAAAGGGGGAAGGAGGTTATCGAAGCCATGAAGCGTTACGGAGCCGTATATTTCGCCGCGGTAGGTGGTGCTGGAGCCCTCCTGGCCCGGCATATAAAGGATGCTGAACTTGTAGCTTACCCGGACCTCGGCCCCGAGGCCATATATCGGCTTTATGTTGAGGAGTTCCCCGCCCTCATCGCCCAGGACGCCTGGGGGAGGAACATATACAGATACCCCTAACTTCCCCGCCTGTTGTACTTCAACATCGTTATCCTATTGCCCCTTTCATTGAAGCGTACCTCATCCATATAATTTCGGATTAGAAAGAGCCCCCTTCCTCTGGTCATCGCCATCTGTTCCGGAGCGGTCGGGTCGGGGACGGAACGTGGGTCGAACCCCTCCCCCTCGTCCTCCACAGTGACCTCCAGACATCCCTCGGTTATCCGACATACTATGGTGACGTTCTTCCCGGGATCGTCGTGGTTCCCGTGCTCTATGGCGTTCAGGAGTGCCTCATCTATGGCCAGAGGTATGGAGAACCGCTCAGTAGGGCTCAGGGAGTAGCCCAT
The DNA here is from genome assembly GCA_012961755.1 of Candidatus Latescibacterota bacterium. GTDB lineage: Bacteria > Latescibacterota > 4484-107 > B68-G9 > B68-G9 > B68-G9. The sequence goes on along the minus strand of DTYS01000144.1, from coordinate 2,835 downwards.
ATCCTCCAAATTTCGCAATATGGCCGAGGCCACCCCCGGTATGAGACTCCTCTGGCTTGGGATTCGGAAGCTCAGCTCCTTTACCATATATGGCAGGACCTCCACCTCCTCAAGGAGGTACCTTCTGTGTTCCATCCCCTTACGTACCACCTCGTAGAGCTGCTCTAATCCCACCGGCTTCCTCAAGAAATTGAACGCACCGTTCTGTATGGCCTCCACAGCGTCCTCTACGGTTCCGAACCCCGTTATTACGACCACAAGCACGGTTGGGTCTTCCTCCTGCAGGACCTTGAGCAGCTCTAGGCCGTCCATCCTGGGCATCCTGAGGTCCGTAAGGACCATGTCGAACGAGGATCTTCTGAAGACCTCTAAGGCCTCCTTCCCGTCCGAGGCCTCCTTTACCTCGTATCCTTTGGTGGACAGGGCGGTGGCTAAAAACCTGCGCACCCAAGGTTCGTCGTCCACGACCAATATGCAGTACATCTATCCTACCTCCCTTAGCATCTCTAGGTCGACATCCCCTAAGGCCCCGTAGTGGAACACGACCACCCCCTGTGCTCCGGCACCTCTGGCCGCCTCCACCTGTTCACTGAGGACCTCCGTTGAAAGCTGCGACTGGCTGCTTTGCTTCCCCAGCCCCTCCCAGACCGGAACCTTGCCCTCAACCTGGGCCAGATGGCTCCTCGTATACCCCGCTACGAGAAGGGGGCTGTTCGTATAGGTCATAGGAAATATGAAGTCCACGAGGCCTCTCCTCGCCCAATCGGCCCAGTCCTGTCCCACGCTCACCACGCAGTCCGGATAACCCGCGAAAACCGCCGCGGATATCTCCAATCTGCCCGTAGCCTTCCTGAGTTCCTCCACGAACTTCGTCACAGGTTCGGCCCTCCAGACCAGAAAGTCCGCCCACCCAGGGTCCCTCCTGTCGAGCTCGGCGAGGTCCCTGCCGGTCCTTTCCCTGAACTCCTCCCTGCAGGTGGGACAGAAGCACATCTGAGGTCCGGCGTATCTTATGTAGTCCAGGTGCACCCCTGCCACGTCGTACCTTTCCGCCAACTCCATGTAAAGCTCCAGTTCGTAATTCCTGACCTCCTCCCTGCGAGGACATGCCCATCCTAAGGGTTTTCCGTCCGGGTCCAAGGCGGAAAGCTCTGGGCTACCCTTCAGGAGGGCCGAGCCCTCCCCCTCCGGGAAGACGCACATCCACGGGTGGACCTTGAGCCCAGCCTTCCCCATCTCCTCGACCAGGACCCCCAGCGGGTCCCCCTCCAACTTCGGGTCCATCTTACCCACCTCGCTGGGATACGCCAAGTACCCCCTAGTATCCTTCACGCAGGGTATGACGAGGTCAAATCCGGCGTCCGAGAGCCTCTCGGCAATCCTCCGAGCCCTCTCCCTATCCCCGAAGTCCGAAGGATGGGCCCATACGGCCTTGCCGAAGCCTCCCATTATCTCCTCCTCGCTCTTGCCATCTCCTCCAACTTCCTTATCCTGTCCCTGAGCCTTGCGGCCCTTTCAAATTCCAACCTCTCCGCCGCCTCATACATCTCAGCCTCGAGCCTGGCTATCTGTTCGTCCAGCTCCTCATCCTCCCCAGGTACATATTCGACCTCCTCCTCGGCGACCCTTAGTGCTTCCCTCTCCTCCCATACGTCCGCTATGGCCGTGGTCTTCAGTATTTCCTCCACGGATTTATTTATGGACCTTGGAGTTATGCCATGCCTCCTATTGTACTCCTCCTGTATCCGTCTCCTCCTATTGGTCTCCTCTACGGCCCTCCTGATAGAATTCGTGACCCTGTCAGCGTAGAGTATGACCTTCCCGTTCACGTTCCTCGCAGCACGCCCCGCTGTCTGTATAAGGGACCTCTCCGACCTTAAAAATCCCTCCTTATCCGCGTCCAATATCGCCACCAAGGACACCTCGGGGAGGTCCAGTCCCTCCCTCAGGAGGTTGACCCCCACCAGAACGTCGAACTTCCCCAACCTCAGGTCCCTGAGTATCTCCACCCTCTCCAGGGCCTCTATCTCGGAATGCAGGTACCTCACCCTGAGCCCCATGGCCGCCATGTATTCGGCCAGGTCTTCGGCCATCTTCTTGGTGAGCGTCGTGACCAGTGACCTCTCCCCCCCTTCGGCCCTCCTCCTCACCTCCTCCAAAAGGTCGTCCACCTGTCCCTCCGCCGGCCTCACCTCCACCTCAGGGTCCACGAGCCCCGTAGGCCTTATTATCTGTTCGACGACCCTCCCCTTGCTCTTCTCAAGCTCGTACGGACCGGGGGTGGCGGACACGAATATCACCTGGTTCACCAGGGACTCGAATTCCTCGAAGAAGAGGGGCCTATTGTCCAGGGCAGATGGGAGCCTGAAGCCGTGCTCTATGAGCACCTCCTTCCTGGACCTGTCCCCTGCGTACATCCCCCTGAGCTGGGGGACGGTCACATGGGACTCGTCTATCACCGTGAGGAAGTCCTCCGGGAAATAGTCCAGAAGGGTAGCGGGCCTCTCCCCCGGCCTCCTTCCCGAAAGGTACCTTGAGTAGTTCTCTATTCCGGGGCAGTAACCGGTCTCCAAAAGCATCTCCATGTCGTACCTCGTCCTCGTCTCCAACCTTTGTGCTTCCAAAAACTTGCCTTGAGAGCGGAACCAAGCGACCCTCTCCTCCATCTCCTGGAGTATCTGCTCGACGGCCTCCCCTATCCTCTCGGGAGGGACCAGGAAGTGCTTGGCCGGGTATATGGCAGCCCTCTCCTTCTCCGCTACGACCTTCCGGGTCAGGGGGTCCAGTTCCCGGATCCTCTCCACCCTGTCCCCCCAGAACTCCACCCTAAGTATC
>DTYS01000143.1 GCA_012961755.1 Candidatus Latescibacterota bacterium | reverse complement strand
TAACGGTATATCAAGAACAGCTCATGCAGACATCCAAGGACATGGCCGGGTTCACGGGAGGGGAGGCCGACACCCTCAGGAAGGCCGTGGCCAAGAAGATACCGGAGCTTATGGCCTCACTCAAAAAGAAGTTCGTAGAGGGAGCAGTCCAAAGGGGTGTCCCGAAGGAGACGGCCGAGAGGATATGGGAGGGATGGGAGGAGTTCGGAAGGTACGCCTTCAACAAGAGTCACGCAGCGGCTTACGCGTTCGTGGCATATCAGACCGCTTACCTTAAGGCTCACTATCCTAAGGAGTTTATGGCAGCCAACCTCACGAGCGTCATGGAGAACTCCGACAGGGTGACGGTCCTCATGGAGGAGTGCAGGAGGATGGGGATAAGGGTCCTGCCGCCCGACGTAAACGAGAGCGACGTCTCCTTCACGGTGGTGGACGAAGGGATAAGGTTCGGACTTGGGGCGGTGAAGAACGTAGGTGCCCCTGCTGTAAGGGCGATATTGGAGGCGAGGAAGGAGGGACCCTTTAGGTCCATATACGACTTCTGCGAGAGGGTGGACCTGAAGGCCCTCAACAAGAGGATGTTGGAGAGCCTTATCCTGGCCGGGGCCATGGACGGGCTCGGTGGGCACAGGGCCCAGCTCCTCAAGGCCCTGGACGTTGCGGTAGCCAGGGGCCAGACCGTCCATCAGGAGCGCAGGAGGGGACAGATATCCCTCTTCGGGGCCTCCCCTCCGGAGGATAAGCTACCGAGGGTCAAGCCGTGGTCCAAGATGGAGGCGCTGGCCAAGGAGAAGGAGGTTCTAGGATTCTACGTATCGGGGCATCCTCTGGACCCTTACAGGGAGGAGCTCGAGATCTTCGCCACGCCTTGGAGCAAGCTCGGGGAGCTTCCCTTGGGCTCGGAGGTGAGGGTCGGGGGGATAGTTACGGGGAAGAAGACCTTAAAGGACCGCTCGGGCAGGCCCATAGCCTTCGTAACCTTGGAAGGATTGGGCGGTACGGTGGAGGTGACGGCCTTTCACGAAGCTTACGAAAAGTTCGGGGAGCTACTGAACGATAAAAGGGCCATAATGGTGGTGGGGAGGTTGTCCGGTAACTCCAAGGTCAAGGCCGATGAGGTGTTCCCCTTGGAGGAGGTCAGGGAAAGGATGGTCAAGGCCCTCTGCATAGATCTTAGGGGGGCCTCCGAGGAGGACCTCGAGGCTTTGAAGTCCGAGTTAGAGAGGTACAGCGGTAGATGTCCGCTCATCCTTATAGTGAGGACCAAACGGGGGGATGTGCTCGTGAGGTCCAGATCCATAAAGGTCGAGCCTTCTCAGGAGCTTCTGGCGGAGCTCAGGAGGGAGATGGGCAGCGACGCTGTGAGGTTGATTTAGCCATGGACGAAGGTACCTTATCCAAGCTCGAATTTGGCAGAATAAGGGAACTTGTGGCAAGCTACGCCTTCTCCTCCTTAGGGAGGGAGAAGATAATCGCCCTGGAGCCCTCGGGAGATGCCGACGAGGTGGAAGCGAGGCTCAAAAGGGCGTCCGAGATGTTGGAACTCCTGAGGACCGGGGAACCTCCACCGTTGGAGGGCATAAGGGATATAAGGTCCTCCCTTCACAGGTGCTCCTTAGAGGGTTCGGTCCTGCAGCCGGATGAGCTGAGGGCGGTAAGGGAGGTCTTAGGGATAATATACAAGGTCAGAAGGCACATAAAGGCGATGAGGGAGAAGTACCCCTCCCTCTTCCTTCTCTCCGAAGGCCTCTCCCCCCAGCCGGAGCTGGAGAGGACCATAGATGAGGCCGTCGACCCAGAGGGGAGGGTAAAGGACTCGGCAAGCCCCGAACTCAGGAGGGTGCGCAGGGCCTTAGCTGCCAAAAGGGAGGCCCTAAGAGATGAGATAGAAAGGCTCCTGGCCTCCCTTCCGGATTCCGTGGTCCAGGAGAGGATCGTGACCATAAGGAACGGAAGGTACGTGATCCCAATAAAGTCCGGAGGGATGGGGAGGGTCCAAGGGGTCGTACACGACCAGTCCGCAAGCGGCGCTACCCTCTTCGTGGAGCCTTTGGCCACCCTTCCCCTTCAGAACGAGGTGAGGAGGCTGGAGCTCGAGGAGGGGAGGGAGGAGGAGAGGGTGCTGGCGGGGCTCACGGACATGGTGAGGGAGGTCCTACCTGAGCTGAGGAGTTCCCTTGAGGTCCTGGGGGAACTTGACGCCCTCTACGCCCTGGCCTCGTACGGCCTCAACTTCGGGGCGCACGTCCCCAAGGTAAACCGGGAGGGCATCACCGTACTCATCTCGGCCAGGCATCCCATCCTCCTGGAGAGGTACCGAAGGACGGGCAGGGAGGTCGTTCCTCTGGACTTAAAGTTCGGTGGGGATGTAAGGCTCCTCCTCATAACCGGGCCCAACGCAGGGGGAAAGACCGTGGTCCTGAAGGCCTTAGGCCTCTTGACCCTCATGGCCCAGGCCGGCCTCCCCATCCCCGCCTCCCCCGACACCGAGATAGCTGTGTACAACAAGATATTCGCCGACATAGGGGACGAGCAGTCCTTGGAAGGGGACATAAGCACGTTCGCCGCCCACGTGACCAGATGGGCCAGGATATGTTCGGAGGCCGGGGAGGATACCTTGGTGCTCCTGGACGAGCTGGGCACCAGCACCGACCCGGACCAAGGGGCCGCCTTGGCCATGGCGCTTCTGGATCATCTTCTTGAGAAGGGGACAAAGGTCGTGGCGACCACCCACCTCGGGAGGTTGAAGCTATATGCACATTCTAGGAAGGACGCCCTCAACGCCTCCATGGAGTTCGACCGGGAAAGGCTCACCCCGACCTTCCGGCTCAAGGTCGGCCTGCCCGGCTCGAGCTACGCTTACGAGATCTCCGAGAAGCTCGGCCTTCCCGAGGATGTAGTATCCAAGGCGAAGGTGTACTCGGGAGGGGAGGAAGTGCGGGCCGAGGAACTCATAGAGGAGCTCGAGGAGCTGAGGAAGCGCCACGAGGATGAGGTGAAAAGGCTTGAGGTCCTGAGGAGGGAAGGGGAGAGGCTCAAGGCGGACTACGAGGGGAGGCTCAGGAAGGTAAAGGAGGAGGCGAGGGAGATAAAGAGGAGGGCGTTGGTGGAGGCCGAGGGAATACTCAGGAGGGCGAACTCCGTAGTTGAGCGTACGGTGGAGGAGCTGAGGGCTCAGGCAGCGTCCCGTCGGGCCGTGCGCTGGGCGAGGGAGGAGGTAAAAAGGGCGAGGAGGAAGGTCGAGGAGGAGCTCAAGGCCCTATCCTCCGAGCCCTCGGAGGACTGGGACGTAGAGGTGGGGGACTCCGTGGTAACCCCCTTCGGCGGACGGGGGATCGTCGTAGGCCTCGAGGACAGCTCCGGGAGGGTGCTCGTGCAGGTAGGAGGGGCACGCATAAGGCTTCCGCGCTCCCAGCTTAAGAGGGCCGGGTCCCCTCCGCCTGAGCAGCCTTACAGTATCCCTAAGGTCTTCCCATCCGAAGTCTCCACCGAGGTGGACCTGAGGGGCATGACCTACGATGAGGCAGTCGATGTCGTGGACAAGTACATAGATAACGCCATCTTAGCCAACCTCGACTGCCTGGTCCTCATACACGGCAAGGGCACCGGGGCACTGAGGAGGAAGCTCAGGGAGTACCTTAAGGAACATCCTAGGGTAAGGTCCTTCAGGCCAGGGAACTGGGGCGAAGGTGGGGACGGGGTGACGGTGGTGGAAATCGAATGAAATAGGTAGACCACGGTGCTGCTGTCCAGGGAAATTTAAGTTGAGGCCAGGATAGCTCGTGGGATTTAAATCACCCACCCGTGACCTGACATTCTAACACCCCACTTTCGTGGCCCAATATCCTCACAACCCGTACCGTCATGTTCCCGTCGACGGTCAGCTCTCCCTCCCAGTGTGGGTCACCGTTCTCCTTAGCTCTTATGTGCAGGGAGACCCTCGTCCCGCCCCCGAAGAGTTTCCCCTGGGAGCCGTACTCAGGATTGTCGGCGCCCAGGGGCTTCTTGTTGCCTCCGGGAGGGATGTACGTAACCACCTCGGTGGAGAGGTCCTCGTCGTAGAAGGTAGCTATGGCGGTGTGGTCGTAGGCAGGGTTGTCCGTAGGCTCAAGTCCGTTCCAGATGTATATCCTCCCGTCTTCAAGGATGTGTCCCCCTCCACCGCCGCAGGATAACCAAAGTCCGGTTAAGAAGGCGACCCTCCAACGCACGGTTCCTCCTCAGCTAAGCTATTGAACATTATAATATATAACGCCACTTTGTGGGACCACGCCCGTCACGATGATGGACCTGTTCCCATCTATGTATACTTTGACATCCTCGGCCGGGGTACCGCTCTCTATCACTACGATTCGGACGGAGACAACCGTCCCTCCCCTAAAGAGCTTCCCCTCCGAACCGTACTCGGGGTCGTCCGCTCCCAAGATCTTTCGGTCACCCAAAGGTACTAAGGTCTCTACCTCCCTAACAAGTTCCTCGTCGTAATAGACAGCCCTTATATATCGACAGTTCCTTATACCGCTGTTCGGCCGGGGTTGAAGTTGGTTTACGACTTCTATCCTTCCATCATCGGGAAAGTAGCGTTCCTTACCTCCCCCACAGGATAAAAGTCCAAGGCCGAGGATAAGCAACCAGCGCATGTTCAGCCTCCTAAACCTCAGCTAGCTGCCTTAGGGCGACGTTGAGGTTATCCTCGTAGATATGCACCTTATTTTTATACTTCTCCCTGAGGTCCCGGATGAACTCTCCGAACCTCTGGGATTCCTTCTTATACTTGACTATGGCCTTGACTCGGCGCTTGGCCCTTTCGAACGGCTCCGGACGCTT